>CAXBBA010000195.1:0-5203 GCA_963973805.1 uncultured Halieaceae bacterium
CGTAGACCCGCTGCAGCGACTCCACCACGGGCCCCCGCTCGCCGTCCCCGATGCGCCGTCCATCGACTTCCCGCACCGGCACGACACCGGCAAAGGTGCCGGTGACAAACGCCTCCTCGGCGTTGTACACATCCGTGAGCGTAAAGTTGCGCTCCCGCACCACCATGCCCTCGTCCGCCGCCATGGTCAGCACCTTGCGCCGCGTGATGCCGTCGAGGCAGTAGTTGCCCGTACTCGTCCAGAGTTCGCCGCGGCGCACGATAAAGAAATGCGTGGAGTTGCAGGTGGCCACGAAACCGTGGGGGTCGAGCATCAAACCCTCGTCGCAGCCCGCCTTCGCCGCCTGGATGCAGGCGGTGATGCAGTTGAGCTTGGAATGGGTGTTGAGCGTGGGGTCCTGCACATCCGAGTAGCCGCGACGCACGTGCACCGTGAACAGCGTGACGCCCTTCTTCACCGTGTCCGGCAATGCGGTCTTGAATTCGGGAATGATCACCACCGTCGGCGGCGTGATCGTCACCCGGGGATCCTGGTAGGGTGTGGCCTTCACACCCCGCGATACCATCAGGCGAATGTGCACGCCATCGTGCATATCGTTGGCCTTGAGGGCGGCGTAGATGCGTCGCACCAGGGTCTCGCGCTCCGGCACGTCGGCGAAATCCAGCGTGTGCATGCCCTCGTAGAGCCGGTCCATGTGCTGTTCGAGGAACAGCACCGTGACCCCCTGCACGCGCAGCCCCTCCCAGACGCCATCGCCGAGCACGAAGCCCGAATCGAACACGGACACACTGGCCTGGGCCCGGGGGAACAGTTCCCCGTTCACATCGATGAGAATATCGGCGTTGCGTTCGCCTCCTTCAAATTCGTGCGTACCTTTCATGGAGCAGTTATCCTCGTGCTAAGGGGACCTGGCGGCGCGTTCCGGCCCGCCGCGAAAGGCCCGCATGCTACCATGGCGTCCCCTGAAAACACTGCCTTCTGCCGTGAGCGATAGCACCGACAACCTGTTCCGCGACCCCCTGCGTGCCCCGGGCCCCTTCCGCTTCGATCACGACGTCGTGGACGTGTTCCCCGACATGATCCGGCGCTCCGTGCCCGGCTACGAAACCGTCATCGCGATGTCGGGGCTCCTCGCCCGGCGCTACGTTCAGGACGGCAGCAACGTCTACGACCTGGGCAGTTCCCTGGGCGCCACCACCTTTGCCCTGCGCAGCAATCTCGCGGAGCGGGACTGCCAGCTCATCGCGGTGGACAACTCCCCGGCGATGATCGAGCGCTGCCGCGAACTGCTGGCAACGCCCAGCGCTGGCCCCGATGTGCAGCTGCGCGAGGACGACATGTTGCGCACGCCCCTGGAGGATGCCTCCATGGTCACGCTCAACTACACGCTGCAGTTTGCCCCCGTGGCCGAGCGCGACGCCTTCATACAGCGCATCGCCGACGCCCTGCGCCCCGGTGGTGTGCTCGTGCTGTCCGAGAAGGTGGTCTTTCCCGACCCCGCCCTGAACCAGCTCAACATCGACCTGCACCACGACTTCAAGCGCGCCCACGGCTACAGCGATCTCGAGATCGCCGGCAAGCGCGACGCCATCGAGAACGTGCTGGTCCCCGAAACCCTGGACCGGCACCGCGAGCGCCTGAGCACCGCAGGCTTCCGTTCCTGCGATGTGTGGTTCCAGTGCTTCAACTTCGCCTCGATCATTGCCCTGCGATGATCGACGTCGCGGCACTGCAGGCGCGCTGGCAGTCTACGGAGCTCGCACCCTGGGCCCCGCTCCTGCCCGGGCAGGTCAGCGCCGGGCTGTCGCCGCAGCGCTACGGTGACCTGCCGCGCTGGGAGGCGGCGCTGGAATCCCTGCCATCGATCGACACAGAGACCGCTTGCCTGGACCAGGGTACGGTGACCCTGCATGCCGCGGCGCCCCTGGCACCCGAGACCCGGGCGCAGCTCGAGAGCGGGCTGCGGGACCTGCACCCCTGGCGCAAGGGACCGTTTGAAATCTTCGGTGTCTCCATCGACACGGAGTGGCGCTCGGACTTCAAGTGGGATCGCCTGCTGCCCCATATCAGCCCCCTCAGGGACCGCCGGGTGCTGGATGTGGGCTGCGGCAACGGCTATCACTGCTGGCGCATGCGCGGCGCCGGTGCCCGGGAAGTGCTCGGCATCGACCCCACGCCGCTGTTTGTAGTGCAGTTCAACGTGCTGCAGAAATACCTCTGTGACGAGGCGGTCACTGTGCTGCCCGTGGGCATCGAGGCGGTACCTCAGGAACTGCGGGCCTTCGACACGGTATTCTCGATGGGCGTGCTGTACCACCGGCGCTCACCGATGGAGCACCTGCAGGTGCTGCGCGACTGCCTGAAACCGGGTGGTGAACTCGTGCTGGAGACGCTGGTGATTCCCGGTGGCGAGACGGACTGCCTCGTTCCCCGGGGGCGCTACGCCCGCATGGGCAACGTCTGGTTCATTCCCAGCAGTGCCATGCTCGTGCTATGGCTCGAAAAACTGGGCTGGCGGAACGTGCGCCTCGTGGACGAGACCACCACCACGGTGGAGGAGCAGCGCAGCACGGACTGGATGACCTTCCACTCCCTGGCCAACTTCCTCGACCCCGATGACCCGTCCCGCACCATCGAAGGCTACCCCGCCCCCCGGCGGGCCACGGTCATCGCCGAGGCCCCCTGACGCCGCGAGGCAGCGCCGGACTCAGCGGTCAGTGCAGCGCCTCATCCTGGCGATGCGCTTCAAACACCGTTTCGAACACATCGCGATAGCTGCGGGCGAAGTGCACATTGATGCCGTCGCTCAGGTAATCCGGCAGCTCTTCGAAGTCCCGCCGGTTGGCGTGGGGCAGGATCAGCTCCATGATCTTTGCCCGGCGCGCCGCGATCACCTTCTCGCGGATGCCGCCGACGGGCAGCACCTGGCCGGTCAAGGTCAGCTCCCCGGTCATGGCCAGGGGGCGCTTGATGCGTTCCTTGCGCGCCAGGGAAATCAGCGCGGTGGCGATGGTGATGCCGGCGCTGGGCCCGTCCTTGGGCGTCGCGCCCTCGGGTACATGCAGGTGCACCATGCTCGTATCGAAGAAGTCCGGATCACCACCGTAATCCTTGAGGTGGGATATCACGTAGCTGTAGGCGATATCCGCAGACTCGCGCATCACATCCCCAAGGCGTCCCGTGAGCTTGAAGCCCCGGTTCAGGGTATGGATGCGAGACGACTCGATCGGTAGCGTGGCTCCGCCCATCGCCGTCCACGCCAGCCCCGTGGCCACGCCGACGCCGCGCTGGGGCTTCTCGTTCTGGAACAGGGGTTTACCCAGCAGATCGTCGATGTCCTTCTTGCCTACGCGTCGCTTCGTCACCTCATCGGGGGACTCCACAAAGCCCACGATGGCCTTGCGCATGATGCGCGCGAGCTGCTTCTCCAGGTTGCGCACCCCCGCCTCGCGGCAGTAGGACTCGATGACGTACTTGAGCGCCGCATCGTTGATCTTGAGCTGGGAGTCCTTCAGACCATGGCGCTCCAGCTGCTTCGGCCACAGGTGGTTGCGCGCGATGGCGAGCTTCTCCTCGGCCACGTAACCGGACAGGCGCAGCACCTCCATGCGGTCCAGCAGCGGACCGGGGATCGTGTCCAGCTGGTTCGCCGTGCAGACAAACAGCACCTGGGACAGGTCCACGCGCAGATCCAGATAGTGATCGAGAAACTCGCTGTTCTGCTCCGGGTCCAGCACCTCGAGCAGCGCGGACGCCGGATCGCCGCGGAAGGACGCACCGATCTTGTCGATCTCGTCGAGCATGATGACGGGGTTCGCCACCTTCACTTCCTTCAATGCCTGCACAAACTTGCCCGGCATGGCGCCGACATAGGTGCGCCGGTGGCCCTTGATCTCAGCCTCGTCGCGCATGCCGCCCAGACTGAAGCGATAGAACTCGCGCCCCAGCGCCGAGGCCACGGAGCGCCCGATGCTGGTCTTGCCCACCCCCGGCGGGCCCACGAGGAGCAGGATCGAGCCGGCGATCTTGCCGCGGAACGCCCCCACGGCGAGGAATTCGAGAATGCGATCTTTCACATCCTCCAGACCATCGTGATCCCGGTTGAGTACTTCACCGGCATGCTTGAGGTCCAGGTTGTCGTCGGAGGTCACGCCCCAGGGCACCGAGGTCGCCCAGTCCAGGTAGTTGCGTGTTACACCGTATTCCGGCGACCCGGGCTCCAGCACCGAGAGCTTCTGCATCTCGTCGTCGATGCGCTCGCGCACCGCGTCCGGCAGGACCTTGTCTTCGAGGCGCTCCGTGAACCGCTCCACATCGGAGGTGTTGTCGTCCTTGCTGATGCCCAGCTCTTTCTGGATCACCTTCATCTGCTCGCGCAGAAAGAACTCCCGCTGCTGCGTCGAGACCTTCTCGTTCACCTGCTCCGTGATCTTGCCCCGGAGTTCGGCGACCTCCTTCTCCTTGCCCAGCAGCGCCAGCACCTTCTGCATGCGCGACTGCAGCGGCAGAGTCTCGAGGATCTCCTGCAGCTGCTCACCCTTCGCCGTGGTCAGCGCGGCGGAAAAATCCGCCAGCAAACTCGGTTGATTGGGATTGAAGTTGGCGATGTAGTGACGCAATTCCTCGCTGTACAGCGGATTCAGGGGCAGTAGTTCCTTCACCGCCTGCAGCACCGCCATGGCGTAGGCCTTGATGTCGTCGCTGTCGCGATCGCCCTGACTGCGGGGATACTCCACCTGCACCCGGTAGGGTGGCTTGTCGCTGAGCCAGCGCACAATGCGGAAACGCCGAATGCCCTGGGCCAGGAAATGCCCGGGATTCTCTGCCATCACCGGCGGGCGATGCAGACGCACCACCGTCCCCATCTCGGGAAAATGCCGCGGCTCGGGCTCCCGGCCTGCCAGCTGCTGCTGATCCACATACACCAGACCGACAATACCGCTCTTTTCTTCCGCCACCGCGTTCAGCGTACCGCCCCACTCCTCGGGGTCCATCGCCACGGGCTGCACCTGGCCGGGGAAAAACGGCCGCTGGGGCACGGGAATCAGATACAGGGAATCCGGCAGCACATCGTCCGCCACCGCCGGCGCCTTCGCCGCCGGCTCGCCGTCAAACAGCTCCACCGTCGCGGTTATGCCCTCGGTGACTTCTTTGTTGTTGTCGTTGTTGTTGCTCTATAGTTTCCTGTGCAACCGTCTCTTCC
>CAXBBA010000196.1:0-5169 GCA_963973805.1 uncultured Halieaceae bacterium
TCACTGCGCCGGATGACGACCAGATCAGTGAAGCCCAGGTATGGGAAGCGCTGCACACCGTGTACGACCCCGAAATCCCCGTGGATCTGGTGAACCTGGGCCTGGTGTACCGCGTGGACATTGACCAGAGCAGCGGCGGCGTTGCCGTGGCCATGACCCTCACCGCGCCCGGCTGCGGCATGGGCCCCGTGCTGGTGGGCGATGTGGAACACCGCCTGCGCCTGGTGCCCAACGTGAAGTCCGTGAGCGTGGAGCTGGTGTTTGACCCGCCCTGGAGCCGCGACATGATGTCGGAAGAGGCGCAGCTCGAAACGGGCATGTTCTACTGATGGGCAGCGAAAACCCCGAGAATCCCTTTGGTACCACCATCGGTACCGACGACATCATCGAAACCCTCGGTTTCTTCGATAGCTGGGAAGATCGCTACCGCTACATCATAGACCTGGGGCGGGAATTGCCGCCCATGGACGCAGCCCTGCACACGGACGAGCGCCTGGTGCGCGGTTGCCAGAGTCAGGTGTGGATTGATGTGACGCGCGACGATGACCGCCTGCAACTGGCGGTCGATAGCGACGCGTTTATCGTGAAGGGCCTGCTCGCGCTGATTCTGGCGGCGTACAACAACCGCAGCGCCGACGAGATTCTGGCCTTTGATGTGGATGGCTACTTTGAAACCCTGGGTCTGATGCAGCACCTGTCGCCAACGCGGGGGAATGGCCTGCGGGCGATGGTGGCGCGGATTCGGGAGGAGGCCGGGCAGTAAGTATCCCCCCGGGATGGCGCCGGTTGCTTATATCAAGCCCAGCGCCTTGAGAAGCCAGGCGGTTGCGTAGAGGCCCGCTCCAAAAATGCCATGATTCATCAGACTGTGTAGGCGCGTCGCTGCGGGGTTGGGGGTGCGAGATCCCGCGATTCCTGCTCCCATTCCGGGCTGCATGATAAGAAAGGGCGCTGCCACCGTGGCAAAACCGACGATGAGTGCAGGGCCAATCGTTGGGTTCCTAAGCCAGGCGCTGCCGTACAGGGCAATGAGTAGTCCCGCGTAACCGATGCCTATTGCGTAGTGCACCCCCCATCCAACACCGACTTCGCCAGCAACAGATGGCGTTGCCGCAATGCCGGGATGATAGAAGCGCCCCCGTGGCAAGTATGCGATCCATCGTCCCACCAGACGCCAGTTGGTGGGAGGGACGCCGAGGACGATTTTTCGCAGAAGGGACCACGCGTCCATGGTCGCGGTAGCGCCTATTCCAATGAGCAGTACCGCAAGTTCAGTCTTCATTTGCATCTCGTTTGTTTGTTGGGTGAGGTAAACGAGTGCTAGGCTACTACTTCAAGTCAACTTGAGGTCAAGCGGCTTTGGATATTTCGGACGTGGTGAAGCGATCGGGCTTGCCCGCTTCAACCCTACGCTACTACGAAGAAGAGGGGCTGATCCGATCCATCGGCCGCAAGGGCTTGCGGCGCCTGTTCAGCGAAGACATCGAAGAGCGTCTTGCGCTGATAGCACTGGGTCGTGTCTCGGGGTTTTCTCTGGATGAGATAGCGGCCATGTTGGGTACTGATGGTAGACCGGAGATCGACCGGGAGCTTCTGCTTGAGAAGTCCGCGCAGCTTGATGGGACGATCAAGGCCCTGACTACAATGCGTGACGGTTTACGGCACGTGGCCCGGTGCGAGGCGTCCAGCCATCTGGAGTGTCCCCGGTTTCGTCGCCTGATGGGCATGGCAGTAAAGAAAGTGAGCCGTCGCAGGACTATGGCCGGCGCCGGGGGTTGAGTCGATCCCTAATCCCTGGAGTCCGTTTAAGCGCCAACGGCCACGGCGTACAGCAAGGCAACGCCGGCCAGGAAGAACAGGAAGCGGCTTGCGGTTTCGCGAAGCCGCTCCGCCCGCTTTACTTCGGGAATCAGGTCCGCCGCCGCAATGTAAATGAAATTGCCCGCGCCGAGCGCCACCAGAAAAAACACACTCAACTTCTGGCCGGCGAGATACGCGAGCAGGCCCCCGATGGGGAAGGTCAGCGCTGAAAGAAAGTTGTAGAGCAGGGCACGTTGGCGCGAATACCCCGAATGAACAATGGCACCGAAGTCGCCTATCTCCTGCGGTAGCTCGTGAAGCGCGGCGGCAATCCAGGCGGCGATGCCCGCGCGAATATCCGTCACGAACACCGCGCCTATGGCGAGGCCTCCAAGCAGATTGTGCAAGCCGTCGGCCACCAGTAACAGCGGCCCGAGCGGTTTGACATGCTCGCCGGGTAGCTTGTGACAGTGATGCCACTCAAGAAGCTGATCGATCACAAACATCAGCGAAAAGCCGATGACCACCCAGAGCATGGCGGACGTCGCCTTACCGCTCGCTGCCAACGCATGGGGCAGCATATGAAAGAACGCACCTCCGATGAGCGACCCCGCGGCAAATGCGACCATGGGCTTCAGCCATTTCGCGAGGAGGCTCTCGGGGAGCAGCACAAAGACGCCACCCACCAGAGCAATGAGGCTCATGAGAGCCCCAAAACCCAGAATAGTCAGCAGCGTTGCACTCACGGAGTCACCCCTGGGACAGCGGAACTATCTTTTCAACCGTACACTTGCCGTTCGCGACCTTGACGTTGGTCAGTGTGGCCTTGCCCCTGGTCTTTCTGAGCTCCAGGCGCATTGCCCTCACTTGTTGCACATCGATGGCAGGCTCAATCACCAGGCGACTTCTGCAATATTCCACCCATTCTTCCTGAGACAGGCCGCCAGTGGTCGAGCCCACGTGGGCCCAGTTGGGGAAGAGCTGCTGAACGGTGCCCGTTACATCACCTTCGAAGTGCATGGCGTTTTTGCGCTCCTCGGCTAATTGTTGTTTTGCTCGTTGTTCTTCCTCGCGCTGGGCGATCACCTCGTCACGGGTTGCCAGTACCTCAAAGTCCGTAAACGTGCAGTGTATGCGGTTATTGCCAGCGGCTACCAGCTGCACACCGTGCAAGCGAACCTTCGCGCCGAGGTAGTTCTGGGCAAATTCCTTCATCTGCTCAAACGTATAGTCCTGGTCCAGAAAAAGCCGGGGGCAGGTGCGCTTGTCCAAAGCGCCGTGCGTAACCTGTAGCGGTAGATCGGCATTCAAACCACCGGAATTCAACCCGGCGCGCGTCTGCAGCTCGTACATCTCGCCAGAGTTCATGAAAGGATTGATGGTGACCTCTGAGCCTTGCAGCCTTGCGAACTGCACGCCAAGTATTCCTTCGAAATCTCCCAGATTCTCTTTGCGAATGTCGGCCGCGTGCGTGACGGTGCTGAGACAGAGTTGGATGAGGGACAGCGTAAGTAATTTTCGGAGCATTTCTGCTTTCCTGAGTGGTTGATGAAAAAGGTGTGGGTTTGTGAGTTGGTAGGCGGTGCTTACGGTGGTACTACGCTTTGCCCGCTACGGCTGAGCACTTGGTTTTGAAGCGATGCGCGGTGCAAAAGCCGTTGTCGCAAGAACAACCGGCCAAATGTTACCACCGTGAAATGTGTATGCATCAAACAGCTCCCGCCAGGATTTGCCTTGCCAAAGGCCGAGCGAAAATTCAAAAGCAAGCGTAAGGGCGAGCCAGCCCGCGCCGACGGTGTAGGGCCCTACGGGACGACGAAGGTTAAGCCAGGGAAGTGAAAAATACGTTAAGGCGACGATTAAGCTCGAGAGCAGTAAACCGCACAGCACCAGAGCAGTCGGGGCACCAAACGCGGGCACGAACACCGATTCCCGGAGTACATTGTTGGCTATGCTCCATAGCAAGGCCGCACTAACGGCGACATGGCTTCGCTCAGTTATTGTCGCGAAACGCAGACCAACAAGCATGCTCACCGCCTTGAAAGGCGCGGTTAATTCGTGTGTAACTACCCGTTGCGTTGATTTGTTGAACTACTTTTTCAGCGACGCAATCACATGCGTTTTGCTCTCCGCTCGGCGTATGGAAGGCGACGCAGCGTTCGTGCTCCCTGTCGATTTCGCTCTTATAGCGTTGATTTGAAAGGCCGTATTTGTCTGACACAGATGCAGGCCGATCAGCAAGGATAGGCTCTAAGGCGGCCTTGGCGGCGAGGTAGGCCTCGTTGCACGAATTAACCACCCTCTCTGTAGATTCCAAGGTATAGGAAGATGCCGTTGTCCCGGGTTTCAAATATTCGGACAGACTGCTTCCCTGAGTGCAAAACCGTCGGCAATCCGTAACGTTTTGGCGACCAGCAAGTGAAACAGTGCTGCTGCGGGAACTGCCCAGATTGTTTTTATTGCTTTGGCAGTAGTTGTATTTTTCTTCCATCGCGTAGACCCTTTGCAGCAAGTCTGCTTGTGTCGATTGCGCAAAGGCGTTGCCTGACGTGGTCCAGTGGCCAATGAAAAGGCAAGCCACTACGAATACTCGTACGCGTGTCATAAGTAGGTCCAGTTTAGTCTTGAGCATCAACTAGCAATCATACATCAGAGAATTATCAGATTTCGCTGATAGTTCAGTGGCGCAACCTAGGGCGGAGATGGGCGCTGAACCAAACCGTATCCTGCTTCGTTCTCTGGCGCATTCCCCAAAGGGCCCGATCGTTGTACATTGGTCAGTGAGCCAATTGAAAGCAGACGGTGCCGTCTACTGCGGTGCGTTAGAGGGCGTCGAAAACCTACTTGGACACACACTGTTCTTCAGAACGTTTCGAAGTGAATGTGGCCCTGCAGTACTCCCGCAGCGTCGAGGCCGGTCTGGATGTCAGAGACAAAGCCCGGCGGCCCACAGAGGAAATAGTGAGCCTCTGGGCCGACGTTCAGGTCCAGCAGAGTCTGCGCGCTGATCCGGCCTTTGGCGTCGTAGTCGATACCGAGTCTGTCCTGGTCGCCCGGCTGGCTATAGTGAATAAGTTTGGCGATCCCTGGCCGTGCGCGGGTCAGTGCGCTGACTTCATCACGGAACGAGTGTTGCTCTTTATTGCGTGCGCCGTGCACAAACCACACGGGTCGCGTCCCCGGTTCTTTTGCCACATCATGCAGGATGGCGAGCGTTGGCGTGATTCCGATGCCCGCACTTACCAGCACCAGGGGGCATTGGGCGCAACTTACGACAAAGTCACCCGAAGGAGCGCCGGCATGGATGTAGTCTCCGATGTCCATCACATCGTGCAAGTAACGCGACACAAGCCCTTGGGGCTCGCGTTT
>CAXBBA010000197.1:0-5128 GCA_963973805.1 uncultured Halieaceae bacterium
AGATCATGCGGGAGAACGGCGGCGGTACGATTGTGAACACCGCTTCCATCAACGCGCTACAGCCGGGGCCCATGCAGGGTATCTACTCCATCACCAAGGCGGCCGTGGTCAGCATGACCAAGTCCTTCGCCAAGGAATGCGGCCCCCTGGGTATTCGCGTTAACGCCTTGCTTCCCGGCCTGACCAAGACCAAGTTCGCCGGTGCGCTCTTCGAGAACGAAGATATTTACAAGGGTGCGATGGAAAAGGTTCCCATGGGGCGCCACGCCGTACCCGAAGAGATGGCCGGCACCGTGCTCTATCTCGTCTCGGATGCAAGCAGCTACACGACTGGTGAGTGCATCGTCGTCGACGGTGGCATCACGCTGTAAGCACTCCGGCGGCGGTTCGCGGGCGAAATGGGAGGGAATCCACCCTTATCCGGCGGGATTCCCACGGAGTTCTTTGCGTTGAAATGTAGCTGGGATAAAGTCTGCCCATGACCAAAGTACTCGTGACCCATCAGCTGCCGGGCAACCGGATCCTCGAACTCGCCGACCACTGCGACATGAACGTCTGGGTGGGGCCCGGCCTGCTGCCCGCGGAAGGGTTGCGGGACGAGCTGGCGGACTGCGAGGGCCTGCTCTGTCTGCTGACGGATCGTGTGGATGAGGCGCTGCTGGCGGCAAATCCCCAGCTTCGCTTCATCGCCTCGATGTCCGTGGGTGTGGATCACATTGATCTGCAGGCGGCCACGGCCCGGGGCATTCCCGTGGGGAATACGCCCGGCGTGCTGGTGGATACCACGGCGGATGCCACCTTTGCCCTGTTGCTGGCGGCGGCGCGGCGCCTCGTCGAGGCGGACCGTTTCGTGCGCGGTGGCCACTGGCGGGTAGAGAATGCCTGGTCGCCGGAGTTTTTCACCGGCAAGGACGTTTCCGGTGCAACGCTGGGCATTGTCGGCCTCGGTGAGATCGGCCAGGCCGTGGCCTGTCGGGCGGCGGGCTTCGGCATGCGTGTGCTCGGATGGAATCGCTCGCCCATGGATGTGCCCGGGGTCGAGAATCGCGAGCTTGAAGACCTGCTGCGTGAAAGTGACTTCGTCAGCATCCACGTGGCGCTCGGCGAGGAGACGCGGAATCTGATCGATGCGCGCCGCATCGCCCTCATGAAAGACGATGCCGTGCTGGTGAACACCGCCCGCGGTGGCATCGTGGATGAAGGGGCGCTCGCCGAAGCCCTGAGCCAGGGGCGTCTTGCGGCGGCGGGTCTGGACGTGTTCGAACGGGAGCCCGTCGCGGAGGACCACCCCCTCCTGAGCCTGCCCAATGTGGTCACCACGCCCCACATTGGCAGCGCCACCAATGCCACGCGAGCGAAAATGGCAGACATGGCGGCCGAGAATGTCCTGGCCGCCCTGGCGGGCGATGCCATGCCCTGTTGTGTGAATCCCGAGGTCTACGGGACCTCGCAGAAATAGGTGAACCCCCGCGCCGGGGCAGACCGGTGAGCGACCCCCGGGCCAGTTCCGATCTGCTGTCGCACCTCCTGGACCTGAGTACCCCGGATCACGCATTGCCGGGGGACTATGCCGGGCATATGCTCTACGAGGCCGGGGGCTATCGCTGGCTCTGCTATCCCGCGGGCGCGGTGCAGTGTGTGCTGCGGGTCGGACACCCCCGGGATCTGGTGCTGCCACATCTGCGGGCCATGGTGCTCGCGGCAGCGCTACCCCCTTCCCTCGACCGCATCCTGGAGCTGGGCACCGGCGGGGGCGGGTTGCTGCGCTTCTTTGCGGCGAAGCGACCCCGGGCCTCCATTACCAGCGTCGACGATGACCCCCGCATGCAGCACATCGCCGCGCAGCACTTCGGGCTGCCATCGACGGCACGCCTGCTGCGCATGGATGGCCTCACTTATCTGTCGCGGAAGCGCGAGCCCCGGGACCTGATACTGGTGGATCTGTTCCGGGGGCGAACCCCTCCGCCGGCGCTGGCAGATGCGGGAACCCTGGCGACGTTGCGCGACCGGTTGGCCCCGGGGGGCGCCGTGGCGATGAACACCCTGCCACCGAGCAGGGCGGCGCTGGTGGACCTGCTGGAGAGCGTGCGCGGGATTTTCGCCGGTGTGGGGGTGATCAGCTTCCCCTCCCAGGGCAACGTGGTGCTGGTGCTGCGTTCCGAGACCCTGCCCGATCGGGAGCACTGGCAGGCGCAGCTGGACCGCGCCGGACTCGATCCGGGCATTAAAGTTGCTAGTCTCTTTTCCCACGCCGCGGGGGCGGTGCAATACCTAAGCCTGGAGTTTCAATCATGAGCAACGACCTGTTCCTTCGCACCGCCGTAGTGCAGACCCTGATGACCGTCGTTGTTCTGGGGCTGCTGGCGGCGCCCGCCCAGTCCCAGGGCAACGGAGCCACCATCGCCATCTTCGGCGGCACCTTCATCAATGACGCCCTGCTGCTGCGCGACGGGGTTCTGGGTGAGCCCTTCACGCTGCAAACGAAGCTGGGGGAGTCGGCCCCCATTTATCCCGGAGAGGCCAACGGCGTGGCGTTTTACTATGTGCACATGCATGGCAGCGCCGCGCTGCAGGCGAGCTGGGTGGCGCTCTACGATCTGGGTGTCCGGGAGGTGCTTGGCGGCGCCACCGCGGGGGGCATCAATCCCGCCATGCAGCCCTATGACTACGTCATTCCCCATGACTTTATCGATCTGAACATCGACCGGCCGCTGAGTTTTCCCCGGGATATCTACCGCGACCCCGAGAATATTCCCCTGCCCCGGGTCTATCCGGCCATGGACACGGATCTGCGCGCCATACTGCTTCAGGAGACCCGGAAGCGTCTGCGCGGCGACCGGACGCTGGACGATATGAGTATCCACAAGGCCGGTGTCATCGTGCAGGCCCGCGGCGGACGCTTTGAAACCGCCGCGGAAATCCGCATGTTCGATCAGTGGGGCGGCGACGTGGTGACCATGAATGTGGGGACAGAAATCGCCTACGCACGGATGCTGGGTATGAACTATGCCTGCCTGATTGTGATTTCGAATCCGGCGGAGGGCGTTGCAGCCTGGGATTTCGCCGAGATGCCTCCGCTGTACCGGCGCATCAATCCCGTCAGCGTCGACATTCTCCTGGCCTCGCTACCCTCGATTGCCGCGCTCGGATCGAAGCCGCGGGTTGGGGATGCGTTGATCTTCCACCCCGAGATGACCTCAAAGCCCGAGGGTGAGTAGGGCGCGTTTGGCGCCGGCCCCCGGGGGAAGCTAGGGAGCTTCGGGCAGCGTCGCCAGGCCCTGGCGAATGGCGCGCCGGACGGAGTCGGGGTCGACGCGGTTCGCGTCCTGCATGATGGCGCTGATGCGAACCTGCCAGAGCAGCTCCAGGGAGCTGCGCTCGACGAACACGAGCATCACATTTTTGGTTTCCTTAGCGCCGCCCAGCGCATAGGCGTTGTCCACGCTCGCTCCGTCGGGGAGGCGGTTGATGGTGGCGCTGGGGTAGGGGGTGATATTTGACGCGGTGGATTCCATAAGGCCCGCGTTGACGCCCGTGGCCGCCAGGTATTCCACCAGGAACTCGGCGCTGTCCCGGGGCACCAGGCGATAGCCCAGTTCTGCCATTCGGGCGTCGACGGCGGCGCGAATAGCCGGATCGGCCTGGTAGATCTTGTCCTTGCTGTAGCCCGAAGTTTTCAGGGGTTCGCTGCGCCAGGCGTAGCTGTCGTATCCCGTCGCGCTGAAGGCGGCGGTATCCCCGGGGATGGTCTCGGTGCCGGAGCAGGCAGCGAGGATGGCGGTGAGCAGGACCAGGGCCAGGCGTCGCATGGTGTGTATTTCCCGAAAGTTATGAGGGTCCATGGTAGCAAACCGGCGAAGACCCTGGCGACGCGGGGCTTTTCTGCCCCCGCCACGTTTGCCTTTGTGCGCCTTCTTCCCTCGGTTAGCATGCATCCATGAGCACGACCGAAACCGTCTACGAAGCCCTGACGAACGAGCAGGGTGCGCGCCTGTGCAAGGACATCCCCGACAGCGCCTGCCGCGAGGAGCCCCGCAGCTTTACGTTGATCCTCCTCAGCAACGCGTTGACGCAGCTGGGGGACGCCCTCGCCAGTCCCAAGACCACGCTGGCCTGGCTCACTGCGTTGGTGGGGGCTCCGGCCCTGATTCTTGGTTTGATCGTGCCCGTGCGCGAATCCGGCTCCATGATTCCCCAGATATTTGTCGGTGCGGTGATCCGGCGCCTGCCCGTACGAAAATGGGTCTGGGTCGCCGGCAGCGTTGGCCAGGCGCTCTGTGTGCTGGGGCTGGCCCTGGTGGCCTTCCTGCTTCGGGGCGTGGCGGCGGGGTGGGCGATTCTGGCGCTCGTGGTGGTATTCAGTCTGTGCCGCGGATTCTGTTCCGTCGCCGCCAAGGATGTGCTGGGTAAAACCGTCCCGAAGGAGCGCCGGGGACGGCTCGCGGGCTGGTCGTCCAGTGCGGCGGGCCTGCTGAGCGTCGCCATCGGGCTGTCGCTCCTGCTGCCCATCACGGGCCAGCCAGGCAAGGTGCTCCTCGGGTTGCTGCTGCTTCTGGCGGCGGTGCTGTGGCTGGTCGCCGCGGCTGTCTATGCCCGCATTCCCGAGTTCGCCGGTGAGACCGACGGTGGCCGGGGTATCCGCGATGCCCTGGGCACCTTCAGTCTGCTGTATCGGGACGTGCCATTCCGGCGTTTCGTTCTCACGCGGGCACTCATGACCTGCTCAGCGCTCAGCGCGCCGTTTTACATCGCCCTGGCGCAGCAGAGCCTGGGTACGGGGGCGGCGGTGCTGGGAGCGTTCATCGTTGCCGCGGGCCTGGCCTCCCTGGTGAGCGGGCCCTTCTGGGGGCGCTTTGCCGATGTCTCCAGTCGCGCCGTCATGCGCAATGGCGCCCTGATCACCGCGCTGGTGGGGGGGCTGACGCTGATTCTGAACCGCTGCATGGAAGCGGTGGCCCACAGCGTCTGGTTTCTGCCCCTGGCCTACTTCGTGCTGTCCGTCGCCCACAACGGCGTGCGCGTGGGCCGCAAGACCTATGTGGTGAATCTGGCGTCGGGAAACCGGCGCACGGACTATGTGGCAATCAGCAATACGGTGATCGGCGTGCTGCTGTTGTTCATCGGCTCC
>CAXBBA010000198.1:0-5119 GCA_963973805.1 uncultured Halieaceae bacterium
CACCAGCATTGGCCGCCCCTACAGCAGCGGCTCCTTCAGCGTCAGCAATGACCGGAAAGTGGTGTACACCTACACCCGTCCGGAATTCCCCGCGGACCTGGCGATGGTTCGGGGCAAACAGTTCACGCGTCTCACGGAACTCAACACGGACCTCCTCGATCACCGGCGATTGGGCGCGACGCGGGAGATCTGGTGGAAGAGCAGCGTAGACGGCCTCGACCTCCAGGGCTGGATCGTCACGCCACCGGACTTTGATGCCACGAAGAAGTATCCCCTGCTCGTGGAGAATCACGGGGGGCCGATCCTCAACTACGGCGAGCGCTTCTCCCCGGAGATGCAACTCTTCGCCGCCGCCGGCTACGTGGTGTTCTATCCCAATGCCCGGGGCAGCACCAGCTACGGCGAGGCCTTTGGCAACCTGCTGTATCACAACTACCCCGGTGAGGATTACAACGACGTGATGGATGGCGTCGATGCGATGATCGCCGAGGGCTTCGTTGACCCGGACAAGCTCTTCGTCACCGGCGGTTCCGCCGGGGGCATCATGACGGCCTGGATCGTCGGCAAGACCGATCGCTTCCGCGCCGCCGCGGTCATCAAACCGGTGATGAACTGGTACAGCAAAACCCTCAATGCGGACAACTGGTTCCGCTACTACCACGACCGCTACCCGGGCACGCCCTGGACCAATCCCGACGACTATCTGCGCTTCTCCCCCATTTCACTGGTGGGCAATGTCACCACGCCAACGATGGTGATGGTCGGACTCGACGACCTGCGCACGCCGCCCTCCCAGGCCAAGCAGCTGTACCACGCCCTGAAGTACCGCAAAGTGGATACACTGCTGGTGGAACTGCCTGGCGCCTCCCATTTCATCGCCCGGCGGCCAAGTCAGCTCATCGACAAGATCGGCAATATTCTGGCCTGGTTCGAGCGCTACGGAGCCCCCGGATCCGCAACCGGAGACGGCGCCTAGGGTTCGACCACCACCGCCTCACCGACGAAGCGCGGGTCCGACGCGGCGTTCACGCTGCCATCGGGGTCTACCGTGATCAGCTGTACGTTGCCGAACTCCCAGGCATGGGGCTCCACCGTGTAGCCCCGTTCCCGCAGGGCGCTGATCGTGTCATCGGGCAGGGGCGTCGTCGGTGAATAGGTCAGCGTATTCACGGGGTACAGTTGATGATGGACCCGCGCTACGGCCTGGGCGTCGCCAGGGGTCATGGCGTAGTCCACGAGATTCACGATGGTCTGGTACACCGTGGTGAAGATTGTGGACCCTCCCATGGCGCCGAGCACCATGGCCACTTCACCGTCGCGCAGCATCACCGTCGGAGCCATGGAGGAGAGCATGCGCTTCTTCGGCGCAATGGCGTTCGCTTCGTCCCCCACCACACCGTAGTAGTTGGCCTGCCCCGGCGCTGCGGAAAAATCGTCCATCTCGTTGTTGAGGAGGAATCCCGCTCCGCTCACCACCACTCCGGAGCCGAAATCCGTGTTCAGCGTATAGGTGTTGGAGACGGCGTTGCCGTCGAAATCCAGGATGGAGAAATGCGTCGTGTGCCGGGGTTCGAGCCCGCCGCGTACCGCTTCCGTTGGCGAAGGTTCAGCGGGATTCACTGCCGCGGCGCGCTCGCGCAGATAGGTGTCCGTCAACAGGGAACGCAGGGGAACATCCACGAAATCGGGATCACCGAGGTAGCGGGCGCGATCGGCGAAGATGCGCTTCTCCAGCTCCGCCTTCAGGTGCAGGTACTGGGGAGAGTTGTGCGCAAGCCCGGCGAAATCCGGCGCCCGCAGGTCCCGCATTTTCAGGAACTGGATAATGGCAAAGCCTCCGGAGCTGGGCAGGGGCGCAGTCACCAGCTGGTAGCCCCGCCAGTCCGCCATCAGCGGGGCGCGCCAGCGTGGTTCGTAGTCCGCCAGGTCCCGGGTCGTGATCAGGCCACCGCCGCGCGCCATCTCCGCGACCAGCAATTCCGCAACGGTACCTTCGTAGAACCCTCGCCGCCCCTGCTCCGCGATGCGCTCCAGGGTCGCGGCGAGTTCCGGCTGCCGGAAACGCTGCCCCTCGCGCAAGGCGCCAAAGTAGCGGCGGAAGTTCGTGACGCCGTCAAAGCGCCCCTGCGCATCTTCAATGTAGGTGACCAGCCACGCTGGCGTTGCATACCCATCGCGAGCGAGGGCGACCGCCGCCGCGACAAGGGATGCCCAGGGAAGACTGCCGTGACGCTGATGCGCCGCCCACAGCCCGGCAACGGTGCCGGGGGTGCCCACGGCGCGATGGCCCGTCAGGCTCGCGTCGGGAAGCACCGCTCCGCTGTCGTCGAGGTACATGTCGCGGTGCGCCGCCGTCGGGGCCGTTTCGCGGTAATCGAGGAACTCCGCTTCACCATCCATGTACAGGGTCATGAATCCCCCGCCACCGATATTGCCCGCATCGGGCAGGGTCACCGCCAGCGTAAATGCCACCGCAACGGCAGCGTCCACCGCGTTGCCACCGCGCTCGAGCACCTCCACGGCCACCGCCGTGGCGAGGGGTTCCGGCGACGCCACGGCGGCGTTCCCCGCATAAGCCGGATACGCTGCCAGACCGGTACCGCCCCATAACCCGAGGACCAGGACAAAACGTAGCAGGCAGCGCTCAACCACGGGCGATCACCTCCTGCCCCGTAGGCTCGATCCAGTCGATGATCTGGTTCTCGAAGTCATCCTCGTGCACATGGGCTTCATTGACGGTGCGACCGCGCACGGACAGGCCCGCGCGATGCACACTCCCGGGATCACCACTGACCAGGGGATGCCAGTCCGCGAGTCCCCGCCCCTCGGCGAGGCGCCGGTAGGCACAGCTGTCGGGCAGCCAGCGCAGCGCCTCGACTTCATAGCGATCGAGCACCAGGCAATCCGGCACCAGGGATACCCGCTCCTTGTAGCGCGTACAACGGCAACTGCGCCCGTCGAGGAGGCGACAGGCCACGCTGGTGTAGTACACCACGCCCGTGTCTTCATCTTCGAGTTTGTGCAGGCAGCAGCGACCGCAGCCATCGCACAGGGATTCCCACTGCTCACGGCTCATCTGTTCCAGACTGAGCTCCTCCCAGAATGCCTTCGTCATGGTGAACCCTCAGGGTTTTGCGTTGTGAATCTGCACCCGCCCGACGCGGTTGCTGCTGCTCTGGTGGATGAGCAGATCGCCATCCCGCGTCACTGCCATGTGCCTTACGATACCGATGCCCGAGGGAATCGCCCAGCTCTGGAAGGACTCGTCCGCGGGGTCGAAGCGCACCAGGGCGTCGGGGCGCTTGCCGGACTCGTTGTACCAGATCACATCGTCGATGATCGCGATGGCATAGGGATGGGAATCGGGACCACTGGGGGACGGCCATTCCCTGGTCTCGCCGCTGTCCGGAGCGAGCACACCGATGCGACCCAGGGACGAGTTCACGTACCAGATGCGCCCATCGCTGGCGATGGCGAGGCGCCGCGTGCGGGTACGCTCATCAGGCAGTTCGAAGTAGCGAACGGCCATCGAGTCCGGGTGCATGCTGCCGATGGCATTGGTGCCGTTATAGGCAATCCACAAACGCTGGTCCGGCCCGACCTTGATGCCGTAGGGACGAGCCCGGGTTTCAATCTCCCTGACCTGGCCCGTGCGGGGATCGAGGCGGCCCAGCATGGCGGCATGCTGAGATGTGAAGTAGAGGTTGCCGTTGGGGTGGAACACCGCCGTGTGGGGGTCCCGGCTCCGCGTGGCATATTCCGTGATCTGTCCCGTTTGCGGGTCCAGCTTGCCGATGGTGGCATTGCTGTTCCCGGTGTACCAGATCTGCCCGGAGTCATCGGCAACTATGCTGTGGGGTCGCGCCGCCGGTGGCAGGCGGTATTCCTCCATAGCCCCGCTGGCGGGGTCCAGACGCCCGACGAGACTCGCCCACATGCCGGTCCACCAGATGGAACCATCGGGGCCCTCTATCCGGTCCCGCACGCGCTGACCCAGGGTCGGAGCCATCCACTCGGTGATCGTGATATCGGTTTCCCCCGGAACCAGAACGGGGCGACGCGACGTCCGAGCGGGAAAATGTTGTGCCAGATAGCGGGCAATCGTCTGCGCCTGGGGCTCCGCCAGATCCACCATGCTGGCGATGAGCGCTCGCCATTCGTCGGGCCCGTCAAAGCCCGCGGAACGCGTAATCCGCTCGGTGCCGTGGCAGCTGATGCACAGGTTCTCGACGAGGTGCCGCCCTTCGCCTTCGGGCAGCGTCTGCCCCAACGCTCCGAGGGAAAAAAGCACTGCTGTCAGCACGAAAAAAGCACGCCCCAACGGGCGGTAAAGAGCCCTGGAAATCATGACTGCCTCCATTATCCTGGCCTCCCTAGCGTAGCACCTGTGTTTTCTCCGGCGCACTGCTATGCTCCCTCCCTGTTCCGAATCAGCCTGTACGGGAATCCAAACCATGACCCAGCGCGTTCCTTCGTTCATCACCCTGTTCCTTAGTCTCGTTGTGCTCGGTGCCATCGCCAATCCCGCCGCTGCGGAAGCGGACAGCGACGCGGGCGAAAAAGCAGAGATTCCCCCGGAATCCAGCTTCGTCACGGAACATCGCGGCACCTTCAACGGCAAGAATCTGGCCTATCGCGCCCGCGCAGGTGAAACCTACCTCCGTGACGGTGCCGGTGAACCCACGGCCTCCATCTTCAGCTTTGACTACGTCGTAGCCAGTGACAAACCCCGCCCCGTCACCTTTGTCTGGAACGGCGGCCCGGGCTCCGCCTCGCTCTGGCTGCACATGGGCAGCCTGGGGCCCCGGCGCGTCGTGGTGCCCAGCAATGCGGAGCACGCGGGTGCACCGCCCTACCCCGTCATCGACGCTCCCGAGACAATCCTGGATGTGACGGACCTGGTCTTCATCGACCCCGTGGGCACCGGTTACTCTCGGGCACTGGGAGATCACGAGGGCAAGGAATTCTGGGGCCTCATGGAGGACGCCGAGTCCATGGCAAGCTTCATTCGCCAGTGGCTCACCGAAAACGGCCGCTGGAACTCACCCCGGTTCCTGCTGGGTGAAAGCTTTGGTACGACCCGCGCTGCCGCCGTTGCAGAAATTTTGGAAGACGAGCA
>CAXBBA010000199.1:0-5115 GCA_963973805.1 uncultured Halieaceae bacterium
TTCGGAACTCGCTGTCGGCGAAGCCCTCGTCTCGACGCTGCAGAAGAAGGGCGTGCCATCGATGGTCCAGCGGACCCTGATCCGCCCACCGTCGTCGCGCATGGGCAAGGCCACCGCAGCCGAGCGCAAGGCGGTAATGGAAAATGACCCCAACCTGCGTCGCTACAGCGAGTCCGTGGACCGCGAGAGCGCCCACGAAGCGCTGCTGAAACGCGCGGAGGAGCAGCAGGTGGATCGCGACGAAACCTCCATGAAGCGCCGGGAAAGCACAGCGCGGCGCCGCTCCGGGCGCAGTCGCCAGAGCAGCAGCGAAGCCTTCGTCAAGAGCATGGCCCGCAGCCTGGGTTCCGCAGCAGGTCGTTCCCTCGGGAAGAAACTCTTCCGCGGAATTCTCGGCTCGCTGCTACGCTGAACGCTTCGGCAGCAAACCGATCAAGAGCAGCGCGACGCCACCGGCGACCATGCCGAAGGCGGCATTGTAGAGCTGCTCCAACAGGGCGGGGCCGAGGCCACCGCCCCCCCACTGCCCTATTTCCAAGCCGATGTGATGCAACTGCGGAATGCCGTGCACCAGGATTCCTCCGCCGACGAGAAACATCGCCAGCGTGCCAAATACCGTGAGGAACTGCATCAGGCGCGGTGCGAACGCCAGCAGGCCCCGACCCAGGAGTTTGCCAAGGCGCGCGAACATGCCCTGCCCCTCTCCCTGCAGAAGATGCAGTCCCAGATCGTCCACCTTCACGATGGCCGCGACGATACCGTAGACCCCGAAGGTCATGACCAGCGCAATGGTAGAGAGAACCATGGCCCGCGTGGCCAGCGTTGCCTCGCCGACGATGCCCAGGGTGATCACGATAATCTCGGCGGACAGGATAAAGTCGGTGCGGATAGCGCCCTTGATCTTCTGCTTTTCAAACGCCACCAGGTCCACCGCCGGGTCGGCAACCGCTTTCCGTGCGTATCGCTCCCCGTATGCGTCGACGCTCCAGTTTGACGGGATCGGTGTCCGGGTCTTCCAGTTGCTCCCGCAGCTTTTCATGCTCCGCATGGCGCTCGTCGCGACTGTGGCTGAGGAAGTGCCAGACCTTTTCAAAACCTTCGTAGCAGAGATACAAGCCCCCCGCCATCAGCAAAGGTGCGATCAGCCACTCGGCAATCGCGGCGATAAGAATTGCGGCGGGCACAAGAATCGCCTTGTTCAGCAGGGAGCCCCGGAACACCGCGAACACCACGGGCAATTCCCGGTCCGCCGCCACGCCCGTGACTTTTTCGGCATTGACCGCCAGGTCATCACCCAGAACACCCGCAGTCTTGCGCGCCGCCACCTTGGTCATGACGGAGACGTCATCCATGAGCGCGGCAATATCGTCCAGCAGTGAAAGAAGCGTAGCGCCTGCCATAGAATTCAGTCCTTGGGTGACTTCTTGCTGCTTGCGTTTCGCTGCTTGGCGGGCAGCGTCATGTTGGACCGGGGCAGCCGCGGCTTGCGCCCCGACGACAGGTAGGTGTGAATCGCTTCCTGGGAGCGAATCGCCGCGACCTTGCCCTTGCGGGGCACCATGCTGTTGCTCTGGTCCCGGTCCAGAACCCGCGCCTTGACGTTGTCGTGCCACTGAATATCCAGCACGGACTGAATCATCTCCTTGCCCGCCTTGTCCTTCACGGGACACAGCACCTCGACGCGATAGTCGAGGTTGCGCGTCATGAGATCCGCCGAGCCAATGTAGTACTCGGGATTCCCGGCGTTGTAGAACACGTACACCCGCGGATGCTCCAGATAGCGGTCCACGACACTGATCGCCTGGATGTGTTCGGAAATGCCTTTCACGCCGGGCTGCAGCGAGCACATGCCGCGCACGATAAGGCGGATTTCCACGCCGGCGTCGCTGGCCTCGTACAGCTTCAGGACGATCTCACGGTCCACCAGGTTATTGCACTTGAGGGTCATGGCGGCGCGCAGACCCTTGCGCGCATTGCTGATCTCCCGCTCAATCATGGTCACGATACCATCGCGGGAACTGTGGGGTGATACCAGCAGCTGGTCGTAGTCGTAGCGCCGGTAGTTGTACTGGAGAAAATCGAACACGTTGCGAACCTCCCGCCCCAGCTTCTGATCGTAGGTCAGGAGCGAGAAATCCGTATACAGGCGCGCGGTCTTCTCGTTGAAGTTACCCGTACCGATATGACAATAGAAGCGTTTCTGCCCGTCCTCACGGCGCTGGATCAGCAACAGCTTGCTGTGCACCTTCAGGCCCGGGATACCGAACTTCACTTCGATACCGCCCTCGGTGAGGCGCTGGGCCCAGCTGATATTCGCGGCCTCGTCGAAGCGTGCCGCCAGCTCCACCACCGCCAGCACCTTCTTGCCGTTCTGCACCGCGTTGAGCAGCGCGTCCACGATGCGGGACTCCTTGGCGACGCGGTACAGACAGATCTTTATGCTCTCGACCGCCGGGTCCAGCGCCGCAGTTTTCAGCAGGTCAATGACGTAGTCGAAGGAGTGGTAGGGGTAGTACAGAAGCACATCGCGCTCGCGCAACGCCGCCAGCATGTTGTCGGCACTGTCGAGGTCGGCGATGGGGATGGGCGCCATCGGCTTGAGATCCAGGTAGCGTGGCCCCACGCTGGGGAAGCCCATGAAGTCCTTGGAATTGTGGTAGCGCCCCCCGGGAATCAGGCTGTCGTACTTGCCCAGGGAGAAGCGGCTGGCGAGGAAGTCAATGAGGCGCTGGGGCATCTGTGCGTCATACACGAAGCGCACCGCATCGGCCTTGCGACGCTGTTTGAGACTGGTCGCCATCTTCTCGATGAGGCTTTCCATAATGCTTGCATCGAGTTCCAGCTCCGCGTCGCGGGAGAACTTGAAGCAATAGGCCTCGGCCGTGTCGATGGGAACCACCCCGCGGAACATCTGCGGCAGACAGGCCCGGATCATGTTGTCCAGGGAGATGATGTACCGTCCGTTCCTGCCCTTCGGTCGCGGAATCTCGAGAAACCGGTCCAGGCGATCCGTAGGCACTTCCACCACCGCTACGCGGTGGTCCTTGCCGGACTCGATATCCACCGCCAGATACAGCGACTCGTCATTCAGCACGGGAATCGGCGAACCGTCGTTGAAGAGAATCGGCTCGAGTTCCGGCAGCAGCGTCTTCGTGAAGTACTTCTGTACGAAATCCGCCTGCCCGGGATCGAGCTCCCGCTCATTCACCATGTAGATTTTGCGTTCCTGCAGGGCCCCCATCACGGACTTCTTGACCCGTTCGAAGTCATGCTGCAAGGCCACCACCTCGGCCTGAATCGCCGCCAGCAGCTCCTTGGCCTGCTGGCGCTGAGCCCCCCGGGACACGGAAATCAGGCGCCGCACCTCCGCCACCCGGACGCGAAAGAACTCATCCAGATTGTTCGAGAAAATCCCCAGATAGCGAAGCCGCTGAATCTCGGGAACCGTATCGTCCGCTGCCTCCTGCAGTACCCGGGCGTTGAAGGACAACCAGCTCAGCTCCCGCGGAACAAACAGGCTTTCATCCAGGTCAGCGAGACGGGTCTTGATGGGACTGCTCAAAATGGAATCTCCAAAACAAGAACGGGCCCGAAGGCCCCGATGATTTCTGTTGCCAGTCTAGCTATCGGGCTTGAGCGCAAGCACATCCGTGCGCAAGTCCTGAAGCACCGATTCCGCCGTGTTCCCCACCAGCTGGGCCTTGATGCCCTTGCGAGCCACGGTCCCCATCACCACCACCTGGGCGCGAATCTTCGCCGCCTGGGAATGGATCACCTTGTCCACGGGACCACGCTTGAGCACAAAGGCTTTCTGGGGAAGACCGAACTCGGTGGCGAGGGCCTTCAGCTGGGGCATCATCTCTTCCTTTCGCTCCTTGGCATAGGTGGCGGGATCCACAATATCGAGATCCGCCAGCAGCGTGGGAACCACTACCGCCGAGATGATTTTCAACTCCACGCCCAGGCTGTCGGCGAGCGCCCTGGCATGGTGAATGACTTTCTTGTTGAGCTGCTTCTTCGAGCGCTTGCGTGTATCCAGGTCCACCGCTGCCAGCACCGGTCGCGTCCGGGACCACTTGTTTTCGGCGGTGATGAAGATGGGCGCGGCACAGTCACGCAGCAGATGCCAGTCCGTGGACGTATGGGTCATACCACCGGTGCGTGCCCCGGTCTTGATCACCAGGTCGAAGTTGGCGGTGGCAGCACGCTTGACGATCCAGGGGTAGATGGTCTTCAGCCAGACGACCTTGAGCACCACCTTCTGTCCATCTTTGGCAAAATGGTCGATACGCTCCTGCACCTGGGCCGTGCGTCGATCCAGAAGCTTCTGGCGCATCTTCGCCTTCTCGGTCTTGTCCTCGGCCAGGCGATCCAGGGGCGCGTAGACAAACGCCACCACCTCCACATCATGGTCCAGGCGCCGTGCCAGCTCCAGCCCCCGGGACGTGGCTACGCAGCCTTCCTCCGGGTCCGCGACAATTAGAATCTTCCCCATTACGTCCCTCCTCTGTACAGGGAGTAATTATAGGCATAGGCGGCATCGGCAAAATAGCGCGACACGCCCTAGGAGGAAAAAATAAGCTCCACCGCCGCCTCCGCGGTCTCCCGGGGATGCTCCAGGGGGAAGAGGTGTCCACCCGGCACCTCGGCGAACCCTCCCCGGGGCTGCAGGTGCTGCAGGCGCTGCCACATCAGGGGGCTGAGCGTATCGCTGTCGCGTCCGCGCAGGGCCACGATCTTCACGCTCAGGCGCTTGAGCAGACGCCGTACGCTGGGCGCACTACGATAGATCGCCGCCTCCCAGGCGGGGGAAAATCGCAGCTGCACCCTGCCGTCTTCCGTCGGCGCCTTGCTGGCCTCGACGTAATGCCGCAGCGCCTCATCCGAAAGACCATGAAAGGCGCGTTTTCCACGGTAGAACGCAAAGGCCTCGTCGTGGCTGGCAAAGTATTCGGGCCGCGCCAGGGCCCGGCGAATCATGGGCATTTTTTCGGCACGGGAGCGAGGCATGAACCTCGCCGGCAGCGCATGGCGATCGGGCAGAAACACGGGGTCCAGCAGCACCAGCCCCTTGAAGCGCTCCGGCTCCCGGAGCGCGGCGAGCGCCGCAATGGT
>CAXBBA010000200.1:0-5024 GCA_963973805.1 uncultured Halieaceae bacterium
GTCGACGACGAAGTCTCTAGCCCAGTATCCAGGGAGCAAAAAAAACCCCGACCGGGATCACCGGTCGGGGCTCTCTAGCTAGCCCAGGCCGTACCGAAGCACAGCCCGGGCCTCACTGCGTTCCTTAGAACGAGTAGTTCACACCAAGGCGCATGCTCCACAGGGACGTGTCGCCGATGCGCTGCTGTGCCTGGCCGTTGTCTACCTGCTCCTGCGTGACACCGTAGGGGAAAGACGGCTGGCGCTGAATGCCCCACTCGTCGTTCAGCAGGTTGGTCAGGTTGTCGACCACCAGGAATACGCTGCCCCGGTGCTCCGGCATGAAGCCCGGTACTTCCTGGGTGATGCGCAGATCGATCTTGCCGAAGGAAGAACCTTCTTCGCTGTTACGCGTGGTTCCCACTGGCAGCACGTTCTGGATGAAATCCAGGTACGGCTGGAAGCCGTAGGCGTCGACGGTACCGGTGTTGCCGTCCAGCGTGATGCTGTAGGGCAGGCCGGAATTGTACTGACCGAACACGGAGAAGCGCGTTTCGTAGCCACCGAAGAAGTCCGCGGTGTAGTTCATGAAGCGGTGCTCAATCGCCCAGTTCGAAGGCGCGAGGACATCGGCCTGGGGATCTACGAAGGAACGGTTCCAGTAGTTGGAGGACGCGACGGAAGACGTCATGGGGTTCACGTCCTCAGCTTCGGTCCAGGCGTAGCCGAGGCGCAGATCCAGGCCATTGTCCCAGGTCTTGAATGCGCTGAAGGCGATGGACTCGGACTCGTTACCCTTGCTGGAGTTCGTCAGTACGAAGGCGGGCGTGCGCACGCTATCGTAGATCGGGTAGCCCAGATCGTTCGTGCCTACCTGCTCCAGGTCACCACGCTTGTAGATCGCCGTGTCTTCACCGCGGCTGATCTGCAGGTCGGCGGTCACGGTCCACTCCATGGGCGCGTACCAGGTCAGACCAGCGGTGTACTTCCACTCGCTGGGCGCGTCGAAGTTGGGATCCAGATATACGATCTCGAAGTTGGAGCCGTCACCCGCACCGACGATGTCCGCCACTTCCTGGGGCACACCGTAACCGGGACCACATACGGGAACCGTAGGCTCACAGTTCACGTAGTTCTGTTCGAACAGGGCGACATCGTCGATGCGCGCCTGAACGGCCGTGGTGTTGGTGTTGCTGTAGGTGTTGGACAGCCATACGTTGGGGTTACCGCCAGAGAACAGGCCGATGCCGCCGCGGAACGATACTTCGTCCGTGAAGTCATAGTTAAAGCCGATGCGAGGCTGGAACAGATCCACACCATCGAGGGTGGCGTCGTTGCCGTAGCCGTAGCTGTCCTGGAAGTCCTGGTTCAGATTCGGCGCATCGTCGGTTTCGTAGTAGTCGTAGCGCAGACCGTAGGTCAGGGTCAGCTTGTCATTGATCTGCCACTCATCCTGCAGATAGAAGTAGTTGATCGCGTAGCTGAAGGACTCGGCGATATCGTTCTGGTCATTCGAAATAGCGTTACCGTAGTAGACGCGATCCGCCAGACCGTCACGGAAGTTGTCGATGCCGTCGAAGCGGATCTCCGTATCTACGTGCTGGTAGAACAGGTTGTAGATGTCGTATTCCTCACGCTCGATACCACCCGTGATGGTGTGGGATCCGAGCTGGTAGCGGCCGCGGAATACGAACTGGTCGATCGTGTATTCGAGTTCGTTGGCGTGACGGCTGTCGTCACCACCGAGGTAGACGTCGACGTCATCAAGCTCTACGCGGATCTCACCGAAGTCGTTGCCGGCGCGGGGCGCCTGGAGGAATTCCACATCCGTGCGCGCAATACGCACCTCCGTCGAGAAGTTCGGCGTCCAGTCCGAGTACAGGCTGGCGATGGTCGAGGTCAGCTCCGCACCACGGTTGTACCAGTGATCCGAGAATTCGAACTCGGTCAGCTCGCCGTCTGAGGCCGTCGCGTTGAAGGAGTCGTTGTACATGTACGTCAGGGCCACGCGCTGCGTGTCCGTGGCGTACCAGTCCAGTTTGGCGATGTACTTCTCGTCTTCGTAGTCAAAGGCACCGGGAGTGCTGGTACCGGGATCGAAGCCGTAAACGTCACGGGAGATCTGGGCGATTTCGTCCAGCTCTTCCTGGCTTACGAGTACTTCGTTGATCGCACCGCTACCAATGGCGCCGCGGTTGTTGAAGTCCACACCTTCCCACTTCTCGTAGGCGCCGTAGAAGAACAGCTTGTCCTTGATGATGGCTCCGCCGAGTTCAACGCCGTAGCGCTTCTCGTCGTAGTCCGCAACGGAAACGTCTTCACCTTCGAGGGAGTCGCCCTGCATGGAGTCATCGGTGTAATCGAAGAACACGGAACCGAACAGCTCGTTGCTGCCGGACTTGGTGACCGCGTTGATGTTACAGGCAGAGAAGCCACCGTAGGTCACCGCCATGGGGGCCATTTCTACCGCGACGCTGGAGATCGCATCGAAGGGGAACGGCATGCGCTGCGTGGGGTAACCGTTGGAGTTCAAACCAAAACCGTCATTCAGGCGCACACCGTCCACGGTGAGGCTGTTGAAGCGGGGGTTGGCACCGTTACACTGGATGGAGTCCTGACCACCGGACTGCTCAACGTAGATGCGCGGATCCTGCTGGATCACGTCGTTGATGTTGCGGTTGATCGCGGGGGAATCCTGCAGCGACGCCAGGTCAAATACCGCGGTGGGGCCAATCGCCGTATCGGCGGAGGCCACCTGCGTGCCCACCACAACCACTTCTTCGAGGGCGTTCAGACGGTAGTCCATCTGCGCCTGCTGACCAACGGCCAGGCTGAGACGCTCCGTGCTCGCGCCACCCTCGGAGGACGATACGGCGATGGTGTATTCCGTACCGGCGGGAAGCTGGCGAACGAAGTAGTTACCCGCAGCGTCCGTCGTCGCGGAGCGAGACAGGCCAGTGCTGAGGCTGGTGACGGTAACCGTCGCGCCAGACACGGGGGAACCGCCGGAGTTGGTCACCATACCGCGAACCGCGGCAGTGGTTTCCTGAGCGAAAACCTGCGTGGTCATGCCGAGACCACCGACAACGGTGGCGCCAGCAATCGCACGCACGAGTGCTTTGCGTACAAAAACCTGAGAGATGGACTTCTTCACGACAAAAATGCTCCTAGAACAGGAAGTGGGTGAAAACGCGGGCAGACTAGGATGGAAAGATTACGCTTTTGTTACAATCGGTGCATAACCTGCCGATTGGTAATATCACCAAAGCACCACATTTCATAAAAACGCGGTGGACAAACGCACAGAGCTATAAAGAGCGCGGGAACCCGCCCAAAATTGCGCGTTTTCCTGCGAGAACGGGGCTCAGGGCAGCTCGCAGTCCACGCGTTGCTGGCGGCAGGCGGCAACAACAGTGTTCCGCAGCAGACAGGCGATGGTCATGGGGCCCACCCCACCGGGCACGGGCGTAATCGCCGCCGCCACCGGAGCCGCTTCGCTGAACGCCACATCCCCCAGCAAACGGGCCTTGTCTCGCCCCGGCTCCTCGACGCGGTTGATGCCCACGTCGATCACCGTGGCGCCGGGCTTCACCCAGTCCCCGCGGATCATCTCGGGCCGCCCCACCGCCGCCACCAGGATGTCGGCGCTGCGGCACAGCTCGGGCAGGTCGCGAGTGCGGGAATGGGCGATGGTCACGGTGCAGTTGTTCTGGAGAAGGAGCTGGGCCATGGGCTTGCCCACGATATTACTGCGCCCCACCACCACCGCGTGCTGGCCGCTGAGGTCGCCATCGAACTGCTCCCTGAGCATCATCAGGCAGCCCAGCGGGGTACAGGGCACCATGGCGGCGGGGTCACCATTGCACAGCGCGCCCGTGTTCATGGGGTGAAAACCATCCACGTCCTTGGCGGGGTCGATCGCCTCGATGACACGCTGCTCATCCACGTGCTCCGGCAGCGGCAACTGCACCAGAATGCCGTGCACATCCGGATCGTCGTTCAGGCGGGCCACAAGGGCCAGGATCTCGTCTTCCGGCGTGCTCGCATCGAGCTTGTGCTCGAAGCTGCGCATTCCCGCGTCGCGCGTCTGCCGCCCCTTGTTCCGCACGTAGACCTCGCTCGCCGGGTCATCCCCTACCAGCACCACCGCCAGTCCCGGCTGCAAATTGTGCTGTGCCACCAGGCGCTCGACCTCGGCGCCTACCAGTTCACGCAGCGATTGGGCCGCCGCCTTGCCATCAATGATTCGGGCGCTCATGGGTTCACCTCAATGAAGGGAGTTCTTGAAAGAAGGGAATTCTTGGCGAAGGGGGTGTAGCTGGGGTGAAAACAGAAGGAAATACGCATGAATGTGCGATGGGCTCCGCCTGTTAAACGATGTGTCGAAAAGATGGTGCCGACGAGAGGATTTGAACCTCCGACCCACGCATTACGAATGCGTTGCTCTACCAGCTGAGCTACGTCGGCGCCGAAGAGGGCGCGGATTGTACGCGCAGCGGGACTTCCGTACAAGGGTCGGCGACCAGATCGATCCAAGTTTCCGCCGATGCCAGTGCCTGGCAGTCCGGCTGATACCCTGGCATCTGATTCCGGGCACGTACCACTCCCGCACCGCGCCGGAGCACTCCGCCCCGACGCTTCGCTTACTTGCCTGAACTCATGCCGAGGCACTCGACAGGGAAACGCGAATGGACTTGAACTGCGGCGTATGGGAACGGGGGTCCGTCAATCGCGTGCTCAGGATATTGGCTTCGGGGTAATACGCGGCGACGCAGTGCCGGGGAAGGTCAAAGAACTTCACTTCGACCGCCTCCATGACGCCGTTGTCCGAGGTGATGTTCACCCGATCGCCCTCGCGAAGCCCCTTTTCCAACGCATCCTCCCGATTGAGCAGCACCGTCCAGCGATGGCTCACATCGCGGTAGGTGTCGTTTTCCTCGTAGATGATCGAGTTGAACTGGCCCTCGCTGCGGATAGTCATCAACGTGAAGGGATGGCTCGATTGCTGGCTGGCTCCCGTGGCGGCGGGAACCACAAAATGTGCC
>CAXBBA010000201.1:0-4987 GCA_963973805.1 uncultured Halieaceae bacterium
GGTGGCCGCAGATGGCGTGGACACGGAGCAGATGGGGGCGGGCGCCCACACGGATTACGGCATGCTGACGCTGCTGGTGCAGGATGACGTGGGAGGGCTACAGGTGCAGTCCGCGGACGGGGCCTGGCATGGGGTGCCGCCCCGGGACGATGCCATCGTGATCAACTCCGGGGACATGCTGGAGCGCTGGAGCAACGGGCGCTATCGCTCCACGCCGCACCGCGTGTTGCCTGTGGCCGGTGCCCGGGATCGCTATTCCGTCGCCCTGTTCCTCGATCCCGACAGCGCGACGCGCGTGGAGGCACTGCCATCCTGCATTGACGAGGCCCATCCTCCCCGCTTTGCGCCCACCACGGCGGGGCAGCATCTGCAGGAGCGCATCGAGGCCACGCACCTTGGCTGAAGCGATGGAATCGAAGGGACTGCGCGGCGCCTTTGAACATCCGCGCCTGCTTCTGGCGGGGGCGGCGGCCTTTGCCATGTCCACGCTGTTCAGCGCCATGAAGCCGGTGGTGCTGACCCGGCTCCTGGAGGAGATGTCCTGGAGCGAGGGGCTGGCGGGGCTCATCGTGGCGGCGCCGTTTATCGGTATCGCCGTATCCTCTTTGCTGTTCTATTTCCGTCCCCCGCGCATCGGCGTCGGCAAGCTAGGGCTGCGCTTCGGTATCGCCCTGGTGTTGCTCGAAGTTGCCAGCGCCTATCTCTTCGCCCAGCCTGCACTGCTGGTCCCGCTACAGCTCGGGGCCGGTTTCTGCGTGGGGGCAATGATGGCGGCGACCTCCAGGTTGGTGGCCGTGTGCGCCGCCCCCGATGAGTCCTTCGGATTTATTGATATGAGCGCCGTGGCCCTGATGTCGGCCATGGTGCTGGGGGTGGGGCTGGCGGTAGCCGCGGCGGGACTGCGCGGCGCATTCCTGTTCGCCGCAGTCCTGTCCCTGGGCTATGCAACGGTCGTCGCGGTGTACCGCGAGAGCCCTGCACTGCTGGCGCACCATGATCGCCGCGTGCCGGGCCTGCATGTGCACTGGCGCCCCGTCGCCACGATCCTGATGGGGGTGCTCTTCGTGACCTGTAGCGGCCTCGGTTTTGCCTTTATGTTCAGCCTGGCCGCGAATCTGGGCCTGGGTTACGAAGCCGCGGGGTCCCGTATCGGCGTATTGCTACTGCTGTCCGCGCTCGCCTGCCAGGCGGGTGGCTGGGCCAGTGGCCGCTTCGGACCCAGGTACCCCCTGCTGCTGGGGTTCATCGCCTGTGCCGGGGGCTGGTGGCTTGCGGTGCATGCCACCACCGCCACGATGTTCTTCATGGGCCTGATACCCGCCGTGTTTGCACTGCAATTCAACTTCCCCGTGCTCCTGGCCCTGGCCGGTTCCCTGGACGAGCACGGTGGCTGGGCCGGTGTCGCGGCGCCGATCATTACCAGTGGCTTCGCCTGGGCCGCCATGGTCGCCGGGCAACTGGTGCAGCATCGGGGACTGGAGAGCCTGCCTCTGGGGACGGCGCTGGGAATGCTGGTCTGCACCGTGTTGCTGGTGCCCGCGACCCGCGCCACCGGGGTCAGATCGGCAGGGGGATAAACACCGAGGTGGCGGTGTGCACGGCTTTGGTCACGCGGCGGTTCCCCGCGTCGCCGGCAATTCTGGCCATCATGTCCTGCAGCGCGATGAGCTTGCCGAAGAGGCGTTCGAAGCTGAGGTTGTCGATGCGCCCCCGGTACTCACTGGTGACCAGGAACGGGGCGCCGTCGCTGAGGCGGTTGTTCTTCAGGCGCCAGAGCAGGATTTCGGTGTTGCGCGCGCTGGTTTCCAGCATGGCCGGGTCCAGCGCGTCGAACATGTAGTACTCCGTATCGTAGCCGTAGGCGCGGCGCAGCATGCCACCGAGGCCCACGATGAGGGCGAACACCCGGTCTCCGGTAAAATCAGGGTCGAAAACGAGTTCCAGGGCGGCGATTTCCTGCACGTCGCCGAGCTCGTCGAAGGCGAGGGGCCCTGGTGTTTCCTGCAGCTGGCGAAGGCGTGCCGCCACGGTTACGACGGATCCTCGCCGGAGCTGATCCGGGTTGCGACCATACAGCTTGGCCATGAGCTGGCGCACCAGGCGGCGGGTCTCGAGGATGAATTCGTCCGTCACCAGATTGATGTCGGACTTGGCAAGGTTCTTCAGTTCGTAGCCACCACAGCCAGCCAGGGGCAGGCCGGCGATAGCCAGCATCCCGAGGCAGATGGAGCGACGTTGCAGCACGGCTATGCGTCAGTGACGGGCGCGCACCTGTTCCGCTCTCTGGGCGAGCGCCGTGAACACGGCAATGGGGTCGTCGCGTTTGAGCTGCAGCAAACCCATCTCGCCGCCGCCGACGGCGATTTCCGGGTCACCGGCGGCGAAGCCCGCCATGATCACATCCGCACACTCGTCCACGTCCATGCCGCCGGCGATGTCCTCATCCGTGGTCCCCGTCGGTGTGCCGTCGCCCCCGAGGGCATTCTTTGAGACGTCGGTGCGAATGAAGCCGGGGGTAATGGTGGTGACTCGCAGACCATCGGCGGCGACTTCCGTGCGCAGGGCGTCGAAGAAACCCATCACCGCGTGTTTGGCTGCGCAGTAGCCCGTGCGCTGGGGTGCGCCCACCTTGCCGGCGATGCTGGAGGTGACCGCCAGGTGTCCCGAGCCACGCTCGATCATCGCTGGCAGCACCGCCTGGGTGAGGGCGATCTGCCCCAGCACATTGATGTCCATCATCTGGCGATACACGTCGAAGTCCGTATCGATGCAGAAGGAGCGCTGGGATACGCCCGCGTTGTTCAGGAGCAGATCCACGTGACCCAGTTCCGAGAGCACGGTCCGGGCTGCGTCCGCCAGCGTGTCATGCTGCGCGACATCCAGAGGCAGGACGCGGGTATGGGCTGCGCCGAGGGCCGTACAGGCCTCGGCCACCCGCTCCAGCTCCCGGGTATTGCGCGCCGACAAGACCAGTCGGGCTCCCCGGGCCGCCATGCGCTTCGCCAGGGCCTCGCCGATGCCCGACGAAGCGCCGGTGATCCAGACGACGCTGTCTTCGAATTGGAATTCCGGGTACATCACGCTGCTCCTTCTGGTTTAGGGGCCTAGCATAGCCAAAGGTCCACCGTGGACGCTACGCGGGTGGTTGGGTACCTTAGGGCGAGGAGGGGAGACCCGGCACACTCCAGCGGAGTACGGCCGGGTGCCGCCTGGCGCCCCGTCCGCCCAGACCCGATTCGGAGAACAACAGATTATGCCCACGCCCAGCACTATCAAGGATTGCATGCGCAGCAATCCTCTGACGATCAACTGCAACGACAATCTCGCTCAGGCGGTAGAGACCCTGGTGGAATACAAGCTCACCGGCGTGACCGTGGTCGATGACGACGGGAATCCCGTCGGCGTGCTGTCGGAGATCGACTGCATCAAGACCGTACTCAACGCGATCTACAACGAAGGCGATACGGAGTTCGCCCTGGTGAAGGACATCATGACCCGGGACATCAACAGCTGCGCTCCCGGAGACAGCATTGTGGAAGTTGCAGCGGACATGCTCGCCACGCGCCAGCGCCGTCGCCCGGTCATCGAAAACAGTCGCCTGGTGGGGCAGGTGAGCTCCAGCAACATTCTCTGGGCCCTCATGGAGAACTCCCGGCGTCGCGTGCACACCAAGAGTCCCTGACGCCCGGGAAAAAAATTTCCCGTTTCAGGGAATAAGCCGTCCCCGTGATGCGTCAACAGGGCAGAGGTGGAGTGAAACACCCATTGGGGACGGCGCCCGAGAGTTTTGGGTGCGGCGGCGATTCAACGGCACTGCGAGAGCCGGTTTACAACGAATCGCCAATGCAACTCCGGGCGCTACCCCGATATCTTTCCTGATTGTTCTGATTTTTTCCGACCCGACCCGACCCGACCCGACCCGACCTGTTCCCGAGGCTGCCCGGCTGCGGCCGATTTGCCTGCTTCAGCAGGCGGGCGCGTATCCGTTTCTTCGGAGAGACAGTTGTAGCAATTGCAGAGGGTAAGGCAGAAGGCCGCCATGGGATCGAGGTGGTGGTAATCGGTGGCCCGGGAGTCCGGGCGCGGGGCGCTCACTGCGGTGGCGGGGCATGCCCGCCCCGGTTATTTGCTCCAGTCGGAGGCGATCAGTGTCTGTTCTTCGTCCGCCCCAAGGGCGATGTCTGCCGCATGCTGGCTGATAAATACCGCCACCGTGGCGTTGTCACCAGCCCCTGCAGGGCGATAGGCGTCCGTGCTGTCGAGGAATGATTCGAGGCCCGCAGCCTGGGTCACCCAGCGATCTTCGCTGCGGCAGGCCACGGCGCGCCAGTCCGCCTCGCCGCCGCGGAGGAGGTACTCGCGACACCAGCGACCATCTTCATGGGGGAAGGACAACACAGCCTGGAACTCCCGGCCGTCTTCGAGGGTATTCCAGTCCACGCTGGAGGGCTGGCTGTCCAGCGCCGCCGACACGATGGCGTCGTTACCCGGCAGGCTGCCATCGCTGGTGGGGGTGTTGTCGCTGAAGACCAGAGACAGTGCCACCGCCGCCGTGAGGGATGCCGCCATGGCATAGGCCCAGCGAGGGCGCTGCGCCACTGCGCCGGCATTGGAGGTGCCCGGAAAGGCCAGGACGTTGTCTTTGTGCGTAGCGCCGTTGTCGACGGGTGTTCCGGCAAGAAGGGCCGTCACGCTATCTGGCACCGCGTCGCGCTCTGACAGCATATCGGTCAGGCGATGGTTCAGTTCTTCGAACTGGACCAGGGCCGATCGCAGTGCCTCGTTTTCGCGCAGACGGGCCTCAAGCTCCCGCGACTCGTCGGCGGGGAGTTCCCCGTCTACGTATCGGGACAGGCTTTCGAGGTCACCCGGCTGCAGTGCCGTCTGCGGAGACTTGCCTTCACGTTCCATTGACTATGCTCTCTATTGTCTGCCTTCGGTGCTCGCCGGGGCGAACTGGCAGTTTTCTCTGTTTCACTCTCACAGC
>CAXBBA010000202.1:0-4961 GCA_963973805.1 uncultured Halieaceae bacterium
CGCGTCGACGACCATGGGAGCGCTCACCGCCAGGGTGTTGCCGGCGCTACTGTTCTGGTCCGCCGCCGGGGGCGCATCGGGAACCTCATTGACCTCCGGGCGCTCCGGTTTCCGGTCCTTGCGTTCCGCGACTTCATTGCGTTTTAGGCGCACGAAATCCAGCATTTGCACGCGATCCGTCGCCGACAGGCGCATTTCCGAAGAGTGCGTCAGAAAATACATGAACCAGGCCAGGGCCAGGGCCATCACGCTGGCGGTGGCAAAGCCGAGGAGGGGGCGCAGCCAGGTTGCCATGGGTTCAGTTCGCCGCCAGAGCGATGTCGTAGACACCGGCGCGTCGTGACGCGTCCATCACGCGGACCAGGGTGTCATTGCGCGACTCCCGGTCCGCCTGGATCACTACGGTCCCCTTGGGGTTCTCGGCGTGGAGGCGCTCGATGATGGACCGTACGGAGCGCACATCCACCTGGCGCCGGTTGATCCACACTTGATCGTTGCTGTCGATGGCCACGAGGATACTGGCTTTCTCCTGCACCACCGCCGTAGCGGCTTCGGGCTTGTCCACGTCGATACCCGCTTCCTTGATGAAGGTGGCGGTGACGATGAAGAAGATGAGCATGATGAACACCACATCCAGCATGGGGGTGATGTCCACGCTGCTCTCTTCGTTGTCGGTATTCAGGTCCGTCAGAAACTTACGCACGGTGGGGTCCCTCCGTCTGGGGGAAGTGGGCCGGAAGGTTTTCCCGCACGGCCATGGCGCGGCGCTCGCTCAGGGTCGCGGCCAGCAGACCGACGATGGCAACAACCATCCCCGCGAGGGTGGAAACGGTGGCCTTGGAGACTCCCGCGGCCATGGAGCGCGGGTTGTTCGAGCCCGTCGCCGCGAGCGCATCGAACACCTCAAGCATACCTACCACGGTGCCGAGCAGGCCCAGCAGGGGGCAGATCTTGATCAGCGTGCCGATGAGGGAGAAGTGCCTGGTCAGGTGGCTGGCGAGGCGTCCGGCGAGTTCTGTTCGGAACTGCTCCGCATACCAGGAACGGTGGTCCTCCCGGGATTCCCAGCGCGCCTTGGCATCCGCGAGTTCCCGGGGGTAGTCGCGCAGCAGGTAGTTCAGGCGTTCGAAGAGCAGCCACCACATGAGGAAGGCGATGATGAGGATCAGCCCGAGGATCGGTCCTCCCAGTTCCAGAAGATCACCGAGCCAGGGCAGGAGCCTGTCGATGAGCGCACTCATGGGGCGCTGTCTCTGTGCTGGGTATCGCGATCCCGTTGCAGTTCCGCGCGTTCGGCCACAAGGGCTACCGCGCGCTGCTGCAGGATTTCGGTGATGCCCCGGGCGCGGCCCTGCACCAGGTTGTGCAGAAGCAGCATGGGGATGGCCACGCAGAGGCCCAGTACGGTGGTAATAAGGGCCTGGGAAATACCACCGGCCATCAGGCGCGGGTCTCCGGCGCCGAAGAGGGTGATGGCCTGGAAGGTGACGATCATGCCGGTCACGGTGCCCAGCAGGCCCATAAGCGGCGCGATTGCCGCAATGATCTTCAACAGTGGCAGGTGTCGGTTGATGCGCGGCACCTCCGCCAGCACCGCTTCGCCCAGGCGCAGCTCCAGGGTTTCGACGTCCAGCTGCTCGTCTTCCCGGGCGGCCCAGACAATGCGTCCGACCGCGTTGTCGTCGCGGATATCACCCAGATTTTTCAGCTGGCGACGGATCACGTGGTCCTCGCGGCCGAGCACGAGGAGGCGCCAGAGGGCGAGGAGCACCCCGGCGATTCCGAGGGTGATAATTGTGTAACCGATGGCACCCCCCTGGGCGACTCGCTCGCGCAGGTTCGGCGCCTGGGTGAGAATTTCGAGCAATTGCCCGCGCACTGGATCGACGGCGAAGGGGACCGTGCCGGTGTCTCCATCGGCGAGGGCCCGGGGGCCACCCAGGTAGCGGCCACCGGGCTGGCGCGAGAACTCCACCAGGCGCTGGGTCTCGGGGATGAACTGCAGGTACTTGCCGTCCGCCACGGCATTGAACAGGCCCACGCGGGTCACGGGTCGCTGTTCCTCGACGCCGGTGCGGCTCACCACCGTGTGATCTCCCCGGACTACGCTGCCCGATTCGGTCATCTCCCGCTGCAGTTCAAACCACAGGCGCTCGATCTCACTGATCGCGGGCAGGCGGTTCGCCTGGCCCATGCGGCCGGCAAAATCGATGAGAAAATCGCTGCGCCCCGGGTGCTCCAGCTCCGTGAGGGAGACGTGGAACTGGGCCTGGGCGTCGCTGGCGACCTGCTGCAGCACACCGAAGAGCTCCTTCAGCGAGCCCATGCGCTGCTGCAGGCGTTCTTCGAGTTCGCCAATGCGCTGATCGTTGTCTTCGTAGGCGCTTTCACGTCGGGCACTGGTGGCTTCCAGCTCCGCGCGGCGGGTGCGAATTTCCCCAAGGAGTTCATCCTGGCGTTCCCGCTCTCGCTCGAAGCGTGCGATGCGCTGTATGTCGTCGCGCTGATCTACGCGGCGACCCTCGCGCACCGCATCGAGGAGTGACTGGAGCGTAAGCCCCGGGTCCGCTTTCGGTGCCGGAGCCTCATCCTGGGCGGAGCCAGGGAGCGCCAGACCCAGAAGTCCGGCAAGGAGCAGAGTGATTGTGCGTCGGCGCAGCGCGTTCCGGGCTATGGGGCGGTTCATCGCGGAGCCTCCACGTTGGAGAGATTGAGGGGGATCGTCAGCAACTCCGGAGCGATCTCCTGACGTGCCACCTTCAACCCCTGATCCATGAGGCGCCGGTACGGAGAGTTGGGCAGTCCCTGCCATTGAGTCGATTTTCCGTCCCAGTATCCGAGGCGCTCGTCACCCACGGTGCGGTACATGAGAGCCACGCGACCAATGCGCAGGAAGTCCGCATCGAAGCTGGCGCCATCGACCTCGAGTTTCGCGCGATAGGCCTCAATGGTCCGACCGTAGTCGCTTTCAATCTGGTAGGCCTCGAACACGCGCCGGGATTTTTCAGCGACGGTGACGTCGGAGCGGGCGAGCAGTTCCCGAAGATCACGGATGCGCTTGCGGCGCTCGGCGGGAAGGAAAGGTACGTCCAGGGCAATGAACTGTTCGAGACCGTCTGTCATGCGCGCCATCAGCGGCAGGATCTGCCGCTCAATCACCGCGACATCCGTGATCGAGGTCTGCAGGGTCAAAATCTCGCTCTCCTGGGAGCTGATCTGTTGATCCAGCATGCGGATGTAAGTTTCTAGGCCCTCGACGATTTTCAGTTCGGCCCGGTAGTCGTCCACCAGACGGCGCGTTGCTTCATGCACGCCATCCACGGTGACCTGGTTCTCCCGGCGTTCCTCGTTTCGTTCCTGGCCTTCGCCCTCGATGGCGCGTAACGCCTGGTTGTCCTGAGCCAGCAGCATTGAGGAGGGGGTGCTTAGAACAGCGGCGCAAAGCGCACCCCTGATCAGGGGATGGATCGACATGCCAATTTCTCCCGTTGGGGGTTAGGCCCTGAGTTCAGCCAGTGTCCCGTTGCAATGGAAAAATTATTCAACGTCTGCGGAGGCGTCCTGTTGACATGCATCAAATTAGTAGTGACGGGTAGAAATACGTCATGCCCGTGTCATACCCGTGAAACATAACTGTCACGTAGCGGACCCAGACTCGTGCCTTTTATCAAAGTGGGCAAATACTCCCATGACGGAATCCGTCGCTTCACCCGTTCGCGTTCCGGCAGCCCCGTCACCCCTGATATGGGTGGCGGTGCTGGCGTTTGTGTATGTGCTTCTGGTGGGTGTCGCCACCATTGGGGCGGGATTCAAATGGATTTCCGGCGGCGCCGAAGGAGCGGCGGCGATTTTCGCCTTCGCCAGCAATCCCATTGTGGGCGTGGTGCTGGGAGTCCTGGCAACGGCTCTGGTGCAGTCGTCGAGCACCGTGACGTCGGTGATCGTCGGGCTCGTGGCCGGCGGTGTTCCCGTGGGCATTGCGGTACCCATGATCATGGGAGCCAATATGGGTACCACGATCACCAATACGATCGTGAGCCTGGGAAACCTGCGCGAGCGGGGGGCGTTCAAGAAATCCTTCGAAGCCGCCACGGTGCACGACTTCTTCAACTTGTACAGTATCGTGCTGTTTCTGCCGCTGGAGATCGCTTTCCATCCCCTGGAGAAAAGCGGAGCCTACCTGGCGGGATTCATGACCGGTGGCGCCGAAGCCTCCATGGGGGAGTACAACTTTGTCTCAGCGCTGACCAAGCCCGTGAGCGGGGTAGTGGTCAGCGCCTTCGAGCTCCTGCCCGGCACGGTCGGTGCCCTGCTCACCATCGTGGCGGGCATTGCCATGGTGATCGCCTCGGTGCTGTATCTGGGCAAACTCCTGCGCTCGGTGATGACCGGTCGAGCCAAGGGAGTGATTGATGCCGCGATTGGCCGGGGACCCATCTCGGGGGTTGCATCGGGAACGTTGGTGACGGTGCTGGTGCAGTCATCGTCCACCACCACCAGTCTGGTGGTGCCTCTGGCGGGGGCCGGCGTACTCACCACGCGACAAATCTATCCCTTTACCCTCGGGGCCAATATCGGCACCTGCGTGACAGCGCTCCTGGCAGCGACTTCGATCACGGGGCCCAATGAGTTCTTTGCCCTGCAGATTGCGCTGGTGCACCTGCTGTACAACGTGTTCGGGGTTGTCCTGTTCCTGGTGACGCCCTTCCTGCGGGATTTGCCGGTACGTTCCAGCGAATGGCTCGGCAGACGCGTTGAGATTAATCGGGGGTGGGCCCTGGGCTACATAGGCACCGTATTCTTCCTGTTGCCGGGGGTGGTCTTCGGCGCCGAAATGCTATTTTCCGGATCAGGTGATCCTGAGCTCCTCGAGGCCTGTGACCCGCACGCGATGGAGTGCGCCCGCGATGAAGCCCAGCGCGTGGACCTGCGTCTGGAGTAACGGGGAATCAGCGCGGCAG
>CAXBBA010000203.1:0-4934 GCA_963973805.1 uncultured Halieaceae bacterium
AGGTCTAATCCACCACCGGCAATAGCTGTTTTCGTGCCCGGGCGATGCGACTCATGATGGTTCCGATGGGAACCTCTAGAATCTCCGCCGCCTCGGCGTAACTCTTGCCCTCTACCGCCACCAGCGTCAGGGCCATGCGCTGTTCTTCCGGCAACGCTCGCAGTGCTTCATTTACCGCTGCCAGGCTGCGCTCGCCTTCGGACTGGACTTCCGCCGACGGCGACAGTTCCAGTGCTTCGCCCGTCTGCATGACGTTGTTGGCGTGGCGGCTGCGCACTTCCCGGGACCGCAACTCGTCGATCCACAGGTTCTTGCACACCCGATAGGCCCAGCGCGCCGTGTGGGCATCGCCGGGAATGCCACGCTCCAGCAGACGTTCCACCGTCGTCTGGATCAGATCGTCCGCATCAGCCTCGCTTCCCGCCAGAGACAGGCAGAACCTTTTCAGGCCCCTGAGCTCTCCCATGAGCTCGTCCCGCTGGCGCGAACTGAGTTTTCCGTAGCTGAGCGACGTCATGCATTCCCTGCTAGACTATTGACGATTCCTGCGCTCGTTTATTCCCGTTTATTTGCCAGGGAATTTTCCGGCGCTCGAGTCGTCAGTATAGGCAAGCTGAACGGTTCCATACAGCGCTTTATGGGAGTTCTCGAAAGTGGCCGCAACCCTATGACTTACAAGACAAATATCAGTTTATTGCTAACGCTGCTGTTTTCCGGCGTCCTGCTCGTCGCCAGCCCCGCCGGCATGGCGCAGTTGCCCGTGGGTGGATTTCTTGGCTCTGAGCCCGGCGAGGATGAGGTCGAAGACCAGATTGAGGACCAGATCGAAGAGGATGTCGAAGACGATGTCGCTGAAAATATCGAAGACGATCTGGAGGAGTCCCTGGAGGGGGAAATCGAGGACGCGGTAGAGCAGTTCACGGAACAGAACATCCAGGAGAACATCGAGGACAACATCGAAGAGGCGATCGAGCAGACGGTCGACGCCAATGTGGAGGACACCATCGACGACACGGTGGCCCAGTCCATCGATGAGCGTGTGGAGGCTTCCCTCGAGACCACCATCGTCGCCGCCGTCGAACTGGACGTGGAAAACTCCGTACAGGACAGCCTTGAGGGTGAGGTGGAAGACACGGTCGAGGAAGCGGTGGAGCAGGCCGTGGAAAGCGGCGTCGAGGCCTCCGTCGAAGCGCAGGTGGAGGCCCAGGTGGACGACTCCGTGCAGCAGGTGGTTGAAACCTCCGTCGAGGACAGCGTGGCTGACGCCGTGGAAGACTCGGTGGCGGACAGCGTTGAAGAGAGCGTCGAAGAGTCCCTTACCGATACAGTCGAAGAATCCGTTGCCGACACCGTGGAAGAGAGTGTCGAAGCCGACGTGGAAGAATCCGTTGCCGACGCGGTAGAGGAAAGCGTCGAGGAGAGTGTGGAAGCCAGCGTTGAGGACAGCGTTGCCGAAGCCGTTGAAGAAGCGGTGGAGGAGTCCGTGGAAGATGCCGCCGAGGCGGTGGTGGAGTCCTCCGTGGAAGACGACGTGGAAGCCCGCGTGGAGCTGGCGATCGAGGAGCGTCTGGAGGTGGAAATCGACGCGATCGTTGAACGCCTCGAGAGTGATCTCGAAGTGGATGAGAGCCGCATCCTCAAGGAGCAGTGGCTGGTCATGGCGGAGCCCTCTGTGTTCGAAGAGCTCTCCAGTGAGGGCTACCTGTTTGACACGGTAACCGAGCTCCCCGGGCTGGGGCTGAGATTGGCGGAGGTCGCGGCGCCTTCGACCTTTGACATCATGGAAGTGCGCAATGGCGTCCTCGATGTGGTGGGCAAGGACCGCGCCGAAGTGGACCTCAATCACATCTATACGGCGGGTGCTCCAGTGGACTCCACGGGCACGGGCGTGCTGCCCCGCGCCGCCATGACCCTGCCGGCGGATCTCGATACGCTGGACGTGCGCGTGGGCATGATCGACAGTCGCGTTGACGTCGCCCACCCGGCGCTCGCTCAGTCGCGTATCGAAACCCGTTCCTTTGCCCGACCCGGGTCCGAAGCACCGGATTTCCACGGCACCGCCATAGCGTCCATCATCGCCGCGAATTCGCCGGAGTATCAGGGACTGGCACCTCGGGCCCAGGTGTTCGCTGCGTCAGTTTTTGAACTGGACCGGGACCGGGGCGAAATCGCCAGCACCGTAAGCCTGATTCGGGCGTTGGACTGGTTGATCTCGTCCAACGTCGATGTGGTCAACATCAGCCTGGCCGGGCCGCCCAATCGTCTGCTGGAAAAGGCGCTGGACCGCGCCGCGGGGCAGGATATGGTGGTCATGGCTGCGGCCGGAAACGGGGGCCCCGTTGCCCGGCCCATGTATCCGGCGGCGTATGAATCCGTGGTGGCGGTTACCGCTGTGGACTCAGCGGAGCAGGTTTTCCGTCTGGCCAATCGGGGGGACTACCTGGCTCTTGCGGCCCCCGGCGTTGACGTCCTGCACGCCCAGCCCGGTGGTGGCTATGTGGCGTCGTCCGGGACTTCCTTTGCCGTCCCCTTCGCTGTCGCCGCGGCGGCGCGCCTGAGTCGCATGGCGCCCAAAGGTGAGGTCGTGGGTATGCTCTTTGACAGTGCCCGGGACCTTGGCCCCCCGGGACGCGATACGATCTACGGTTACGGGCTGTTGACGCTCAGCAGCCTCTGATCTTCCTCCAGGCGGTCTCTATTCAGGGAGCTCCTTATTACCACGCTAGCTGCAGGCGGGTTCCCAGAATATTCTGGGTGAAATCCGCCCGGGGCAAGTTCGACACATAATCCCCATAGCTGTAGTACCACTGCCAGGTCAGGCGATCGTTCAGGGGTACCTCAAAGTCCATTTTGAAGCGTAGGCGGTCGTCGTTGCGTGGTTCACTGATCGTTGGTTCTTCGTTGCGATAGTCCCGAACTTCGTAGCGCAGGGCCACCTCCGCTTTAGCGCGCTGCCCGAAGAGATCGAAACGCCGGATGTAGCGCAGTTTCAGGGCGTGGGAGTTAAAGTCGAGCTCCTCGGCCACGGCGTCCTCGTGCCGGTAGCGATATCCCAGATTGACGTAGCTGCGCAGCCCGCGGTGGAAGTAATAGACGTCGGCTTCGCCGGACTGGGTGCGGGCGTTTCGCTGATTGCTCCCATCGATGCGCCGCTCCGCGTGCACGTAGGCGCCGCGCGCAAACCATTTTCGGGCGAGAAATCCCGAAAGCGAAGGGGATAGGCGGGCATAGCGAAGGAAGGGGTCGCCATCGAGGGTGGAATCGATGTAGTAGCCGGACAACCCTGCATTGCTCTTGCCCAGATCCGTGCTGAGGGTGCCCCCGAGTATCTGCGTCCGTCGGTCAACGCGGGAATACTCGTCGTAGCTGCTTTGGCTGATGTCGTAGGTGAGGGAGCCTTCGGTGTTTTCCGTGAGGCGTTTCTTGACGCCGAGTTCGAAGTCGATGATGTAGGCGTAGTCACTCTGGCCGCTCGACAGGTCTACCTCGTCCACGGACACGTTCGTGTCGTATTCCGCGCCGACGCCCACCTCTACACTCCAGCGGGCCCTCGTCGCGGCGTCGGGGGCCTGCGCGTGCACAGCGCCGCCCGGCGTGAGCAAAGCCACGACGGCACCCAGGGAAACGCGACGAAGGAAGGCGGAGAACAAACTGGAACCCAGTCCGAGAAAGCGACGTCGCAGCCTAAACAAAGGTTCGAGCCGGCTCAAGGGCCTGGTGCCTGTCGGTGCTCCTTTGTCGGTGCTAAACTCCGCGACCTTTGCCCAGCACCACGAGGAAAAACAATGAGTGATGATCAGACCCGCCAGCACGATGACTGCATGGAACGTTTTATCGACCTTGCCAATGCGATGAAAAACGACGGGGTGCCGGTGAATGTCGTTTCCTGGGCTCTGATGACCGCGTCGGGGGTCTACGCCACCTATTCCGTTACCGGCAACCAGGGCGGACTGAACCCCTCCGGCGTGGACAAGATCGCGGACGCCTATCGCAAGAACCTTCTGAATATTCAGGAGCTGCGCAAGGCGCAGAATGCGGCGAACGACGAAGAGCAGAACCCTTCCTCCTGAATCCGATGCGTCATCGGGATGGTGCTCAGGTCAGGCCTGCTCCATCTCGATCACGCTTCCCTCGAGTTTCCTGTCCAGTAGTTTGAGCTGATTGAGGAAGAATTCCGGGCTCAGCATCTCGCGCAGACGCTCCGGCGGAACGGGGGCGCTGAACAGGAATCCCTGGATGACTTCCACTTCCTGCTCGCGGAAAAACTGCAGTTCCTCCATCCGCTCTACGCCCTCGACGACGATTTCCAGTTCCAGGCTTTTCGCCATTGCAATAATGGCTCGCACGAGCTCCTCATTTTGCTTGCTCTCGGCGAGACCGAGCACGAAGCTGCGATCGATCTTGAGCTCATTCAGCGGGAAGCGCGTGAGATAGCTGAGGGACGAATAGCCCGTGCCAAAGTCGTCGATGGACAGGCGGACCCCGAGGTCCTTGAGCCGGTTGACGATGTCGACGGTGGTGTCCTGGTTGTTCACCATGACCCCCTCGGTCAGTTCCAGTTCGAGGCACTCCGGGGGAAGGCCTGTGTCCGCGAGCGCTGCGCTGACGCTGTCGATGAATTCCTCGGTGAACTGCAGTGCAGAAACATTCACGGATATCTTGGACAGGGGCAGGCCCTCGCTGCGCAGGCGAACCAGTTCGGCGCAGGCTTCGCGCAGAACCCAGGTGCCCACTTCTTCGATGAGTCCGAGTTCTTCGGCCATCGGTATCCACTTGAAGGGCGGGACGAGGCCCTTGTCCGGATGGTTCCAGCGCACCAGTGACTCCACCCCCGTAACCTCGCCAGTGCGACCGTGCACCTGGGGTTGGTAGTGAAGAAGAAGCTGGTTGCGTTCCACGGCCTTGCGCAGGTCGTTCTCCAGCTGTAGCCGCTC
>CAXBBA010000204.1:0-4923 GCA_963973805.1 uncultured Halieaceae bacterium
CGCGTGCATCCCTTGATAGGTGGCCTACAGGGATTCGCCGGATACGTGGAAGGAGTAGGCATCCTTCATCAGGAACTCCCGCGCACGCATCACACCGAAACGGGGCCGGATTTCGTCGCGCAGCTTGTTCTGGATCTGATACAGGTTCAGGGGCAGCTGCTTGTAGCTGTTGATCTCGTTGCGCACGATATCCGTGATGACTTCTTCGTGCGTGGGGCCGAGGCAGAAGTCGCGGTCGTGGCGATCCTGAATGCGCAGCAGTTCCGGGCCGTACTTCTCCCAGCGGCCGGATTCCTGCCACAGCTCCGCGGGCTGCACCATGGGCATGGCCAGCTCCAGCGCGCCGGCGCGGTCCATCTCTTCCCGCACGACGCGCTCGACTCGGCGCAGTACGCGCAGCCCGAGGGGCATCCAGGTATACAGGCCCGATGAGAGCTTGCGGATCAGGCCCGCCCGCAGCATCAGGCGATGGCTGACGATCTCGGCGTCGGAGGGGGTCTCCTTGTGCGTGGTGATGAGGAAGTCGCTGCTGCGCATGGATCGTTTCCTGGCGGGGTCAATGGCCGGGGATTCTACGGCTCCCGCAACGGCACGTACAGGAGAAGAAGCCGGGAAATCTACCGTTGAAGCTAAAAAAACAGGGTTTTTTGGCTTTTGTGGGTGTTTAACGCTTGTATTGCAGTGTTTAGTGCTTTATACATGGCCTCGGATCGTTGCTTCAGTCTATGCTGACAGCATCGAACCAGTGCCCAGGTCACTCATTTGGAGGAAGTGCGGCGTCTATTCACACGGGATCTGAACAGCTCGCCGTGACGCGACTCCGGGATTTCTCCCCCTCGCCAAACGACTCTGCCAGAGCCTGCCCGAATACGCATCGCGCTGTATAACGTGAAACGTAAGGAAGGTTTATAACCATGGCGATACGCAAAGCAGCAGCAAAGAAGGCTCCGGCCAAGAAAGCCCCGGCTCGTAAGAAGGCTCCCGCCAAGGCAGCCGCACCCGTAAAGAAGGTGCCTACGATCAAGGAAAAAATGACCAAGACGCAGATCATGGCCAGCATTGCGGACAGCACCGGTCTGTCCAAGAAGCAGGTTGGCGATGTGCTGGCGGAGCTCGAAACGCTCATCGAAGGCAGCATCAAGAAGCGCGCCATCGGTGAATTCACGCTGCCTGGCCTGATGAAGATCACCACCGTGAAGAAGCCCGCCGTCAAGGCGCGCAAGGGCATCAACCCCTTCACCGGCGAAGAGACGATGTTCAAGGCCAAGCCTGCCAGCGTTGCTGTGAAGGTACGCCCCCTGAAGAAGTTGAAGGAATTCGCCCAGTAAGACGGGCGTTTTACTCCGCCCCGCCCTCGTGGCGGGGTCCTGAATACCTTCCTGCGCATCGGCGTGGGAGGGTTTTCTGCCCCCCATTTTTCCTCTTTGCCGGTTTGGTCCGGCGCTACGCTCGAGCCTCCGCCGGCGGTCAGGAGTATGCTCCGGTAATGGGCGACTTCCTGCATCGTGCAGCCTGAGGTAAAATCCGCGCCGCTTTTTTGACCAGACGGCTCGCCCTGGACGACGAAACCAGTTCCGGCGGTGGGTCTGTGGATAGATACGATGCCAATTTACGAATACCAGTGTTCAGAGTGTGGGGTGCTTCACGAGGCGCTCCAGAAAATCAACGATGCGCCGCTGACGGATTGTCCCGCCTGTGGTGCCTCTGCGTTGCGCAAGAAAGTCTCGGCGGCCGCTTTTCGCCTGAAAGGCGGCGGCTGGTACGAGACTGACTTCAAAAGCGGAAACAAGAAGAACCTGGCCGGCGACGCTGGCCAGGACAGCAAGAAAGACAGCAGCCCGTCGAAAGCGGCTCAAAGCAGCGACAGCGCAAGCTGACGCTACCACCTACCAGGACTCCGACCCATGCGCAGCCACTACTGCGGCCTTCTCCGAAGCGCCGACATCGATGAAACCGTCACCCTCTGCGGCTGGGTGGACCGTCGCCGCGATCACGGTGGGGTGATATTTCTCGACCTGCGGGACCGCGAAGGCATTGTGCAGGTGGTGTTCGACCCCGATACGGAAGAGCATTTCGCCACCGCCGATCGTGTGCGCAGCGAATACGTGCTGAAGGTCACGGGGCGTGTGCGGGCCAGGGGTGAGGGCACGGTGAACCCGAACATGGCGACGGGGGAGATCGAAGTGCTGGGCAAGGAGATCGAGGTGCTCAACACCGCCGAGACACCGCCCTTCCAGCTCGACGAGCACACGGCGGTGGGCGAGGAAGTGCGCCTGCGCTATCGCTATATGGACCTGCGCCGCCCGGAGATGCAGGAGCGTCTGCTGCTGCGGTCCCGCGTGACCGATGCCGTGCGCCGTTTCCTGCACACCGAGGGTTTCCTCGACATCGAGACCCCGATTCTCACGCGGGCGACGCCGGAAGGCGCTCGGGACTATCTGGTTCCCAGCCGAACGCACCCCGGCCAGTTTTTCGCGCTGCCCCAGTCCCCCCAGCTCTTCAAGCAGCTGCTGATGGTCTCGGGCTTTGATCGCTACTACCAGATCGCCAAGTGCTTCCGCGACGAGGATCTGCGCGCCGATCGCCAGCCGGAATTCACCCAGATCGATATCGAGACCGCCTTTCTCGACGAAGACGCGATCATGGGTATCACGGAGCGCATGATTCGCGAGCTGTTCCAGGACGTGCTCGATGTGGAACTGCCCGAGTTTCCCCACATGACCTGGGCCGAGGCCATGGAGCGCTTCGGATCGGACAAGCCGGATCTGCGTATTCCCCTGGAGCTGGTGTCCGTGGACGACCTCATGCAGCGCGTGGACTTCAAGGTCTTCCGCGGGCCTGCGGATGACCCCCGGGGCCGCGTGGCGGCGCTGCGGGTGCCCGGTGGTGCGAGCATCTCGCGCAAGGAAATCGACGACTACACCAAGTATGTGGGTAACTACGGTGCCCGGGGCCTGGCGTGGATCAAGGTCAACGACCTCGCCGCCGGTGTTGCGGGCCTGCAGTCGCCGATCCTCAAGTTCATGCCCGATGACGTGGTCAGCGAGATGATGACGCGCCTGGAAGCGGCGGACGGCGATATCATTTTCTTCGGTGCGGACCGGGAGAGTGTGGTGAACGAATCCCTGGGCGCCCTGCGCGTCCGGGTGGGCACGGATCTGGCCATGGTCGCCGAAGGCTGGGCGCCGCTGTGGGTGGTGGACTTCCCGATGTTTGAAGATGACGGCGAGGGTGGCTGGACGCCGCTGCACCATCCCTTTACGGCCCCCGCCTGCGATCTCGACACGCTGTCCCGTGCGCCCGGAGAAGCGCTGTCGCGGGCCTACGACATGGTGCTCAACGGTACGGAACTGGGCGGGGGCAGTGTGCGTATCCACAACCTCGGGACCCAGGAGGCGGTGTTCGATATTCTCGGTATTGACCGCGAGGAAGCGCGGGAGAAGTTTGGCTTCCTCCTCGATGCGCTCAAGTATGGCGCTCCGCCCCACGGTGGCCTGGCCTTTGGCCTCGACCGCCTGGTGATGCTCATGACCGGCGCCTCGTCGATTCGCGACGTGATCGCGTTCCCGAAAACCCAGACCGCCGCCTGTGTGATGACCGAGGCGCCGGGCACGGTGAGCGCCGCGCAGCTGCGGGATCTGCATATCCGGCTGCGGGAGCAGGAGAAGAAAGAAGGCTGAGCGCTGCGGGCGCGAAGCATCTCGGGGGCGGGCCGGCCCCCGAGCCATCAACGATAAAGGAGCAGGGCCATGGCCGGACACAGTAAATGGGCCAACATCAAACACCGCAAGGCGGCCCAGGACGCCAAGCGGGGCAAGGTCTTTACCAAGCTGATCCGCGAACTCGTGGTCGCGGCCAAGCAGGGGGGGCCACTGGTCGAAGATAACCCCCGTCTGCGCGCGGCGGTGGACAAGGCCCTGGGCTCCAACATGACCCGCGACACCATCGACCGCGCCATCGCGCGGGGCGCTGGCACCAATGAGGCGGACGATGTCGAGGAACTCACCTACGAGGGCTACGGCCCCGGTGGTGTGGCGATTCTGGTCGAAGTCATGACGGACAACCGCAATCGCACCGTCGCCGAGGTGCGTCATGCGTTCTCGAAGCGCGGTGGGAACCTGGGCACCGACGGGTCCGTGGCCTATCTTTTCTCGCGCAAGGGCGAAATCAGCTTTGCACCCGGTGCGGACGAAGAGCAGGTGATGGAAGTGGCCCTCGAGGCGGGCGCCGACGACGTGGAGACCCACGATGACGGATCGATTGATGTGACCACCGCCTGGGAAGATTTCTCGTCCGTAAAGGCCGCGATGGTAGAGGCGGGTCTGACGCCGGAAGGCGGCGAGGTCACCATGGTGGCGTCGACCACGGCGCCGGTGGATGCGGACGGTGCCGAAAAAGTACTGGGGCTCATCGACGCTCTGGAAGATCTCGACGACGTGCAGAACGTGTACTCCAATGCCGAGATTCCCGACGAGGTGCTGGAACAGCTCAATAGCTGATACGCGGCGCTGGAAACCCTGTATGTTTATACATACCATGGGGTTCTGGAACTGGCACACAGGGGGCATGCTGCCCGACACCCATGCCCATCATCATTGGCATTGATCCCGGCTCCCGAAAAACGGGCTTCGGCATCATCAACTCCGTCAACGGCCGCCACAGCTACATCGACAGCGGCGTCATCCGCCTGCCTCCCGGGGCATTGCCCGAGCGCCTGAAAATCATCGCCGAGAGTGTGGCCACGCTGGTGGAGCAATACGGGCCCACGGAGTTGTCCGTGGAGCAGGTGTTCCTCGCCAAGAGCGCCGACGCGGCTATCAAGCTGGGTCAGGCCCGCGGCGCGGCGATCGTGCCCTGCGTTACCCGTGGCCTCGACGTGGCGGAATACTCCGCGCGGCAAATAAAGCAGTCCGTGGTGGGCAC
>CAXBBA010000205.1:0-4923 GCA_963973805.1 uncultured Halieaceae bacterium
GCCGCCGTGCTTCAGGGCTTCGGTGATGGTTTCCCAGCCGTACTGGATCAGCTTGGAGGCATAGTTCGCATCGATGCCTTTTTCGACCATTTTATCGAAGCACAGGATGGCGCCGGTCTGGAGCATGCCGCAGAGGATGGTTTGCTCGCCCATCAGGTCCGACTTCACTTCGGCGATGGGTGAGGACTCGAGAACGCCGGCGCGATCACCGCCAGTGCCCGAGGCCAGCGCCTTGGCGATTTCCATGCCGTCGCCATTCGGGTCGTTCTCGGTGTGCACGGCGATCAGCGTCGGTACGCCGAAGCCGCGCTTGTACTCTTCGCGCACTTCCGTGCCCGGGCATTTGGGGCACATCATGACTACGGTGATGTCCTCGCGGATCTGCATGCCTTCTTCGACCAGGTTAAAACCGTGGGCGTAGTCCAGGCAGGCGCCTTCCTTCATCAGGGGCATGACCGCTTTGACAACGCTGGTGTGCTGTTTGTCTGGCGTCAGATTCATGACCACGTCTGCGGTGGGGATCAGTTCTTCGTAGGTGCCGACGGTGAAACCGTTTTCGGTGGCATTTTTCCAGGACGCACGTTGCTCCTGAATTGCGGAGTCCCGCAGGGCGTAGCTCACGTCCAGGCCACTGTCGCGCAGGTTTAGGCCCTGGTTCAGGCCCTGGGCGCCGCAGCCAACGATGACGATTTTCTTGCCGCGCAGTTTGTCGACGCCGTCCGCGAATTCTTCGCGGCCCATAAAGCGACACTTGCCCAGTTCTTCCAGCTGCAGACGCAGAGGCAGGGTGTTGAAATAGTTTTGTCCCATGGCGGGTTCCTCCTGTGTGAGATGGGCGAAGTGTAGAAGATGGAGTTGCTTGCGTAAAACGCTATATACTGGAATCAGTATTGCAGAATATGCAATGGTATTTGCTTTCATTTGGAGGAAGAAATACGTGGATATTCGTTCCCTGCAGGTGTTCCTCTCGGTTTGCGGCACGCTGAACTTCACGCAAAGCGCCGAAGACCTGCATATGAGCGTTTCGGCGGTCAGCCGCTCGGTGCAGCGTCTGGAAGACGAGCTGGGCGCGACGCTGTTCGATCGGGATCGCCGGGGCATGCGCCTCACAAGCGCCGCCATGCCCCTGCGCCAGTACGCCGAGCACACCGTCGGGGAGTGGCAGGCCCTGCGACTATCTGTGGGAGAGGGCAGTGCGGTGCGTGGAGAGCTGCGCATTTTCTGCTCCGTCACCGCGAGCTATCGCTTGCTGTCGCCGCTGTTGCAGGCCTATCGCAGCGCCTATCCCGCCGTGGATGTGCGCCTGCAAACCGGGGATCAGGCCGATGGCCTCGAGAAGGTGTGCGAGGGCCATGCGGATGTGGCGATGATCGCCCAGCCCCGAACGGTACCCGACACCATTACTTTCAGTCCCGTGACGCGCACGCCGTTGATGCTTTGTCTGCCCGAGTCCACCGGCCACCTGTCGTCGTCGCTGGAGCAGGAAGGGGGCTGCGAATTCTGGCAGGCCCTGGCCGATAGTCCCTGGATATTGCCGGAGCGCGGTGTCACCCGCGATATCACCGACGCCTGGTTGCGGGAGCGCCTGAAAGGCCAGGGACAGATCTATGCCCGCGTGTCAGGGCATGAGGCGATCGTCGCGATGGTGTCCCTGGGGCTGGGCGTGGGCATCGTGCCGCGCCTGGTCGCCCACGCCAGCGCCCTGGTACATCAGGTGCGGCTGCAGGCGCCGGGCGGGCTCCCGGATCTCGAAATCGGTCTGTGCGCCCGGGTGGGACGCCTGACGGATCCGGTGGTGGCGTCTTTACTTGAGGTGGCGCGGGAGCAGGCTCGCGACGACGACGGCCTGGACTGAGTCCTGGCGCTGGCGGCGCCCGCGTCGGGCGCCGCCTTCTCTTGTATCAGGGAGTGGCTCGAACAGCGGAGGCGGGAACGATTGCAATCGTGCCTTCGCGGCGGGGATCAACGCCGCCTTCGAGGTGGCCATCATCGTGGCGCAACACGATGGACAGACCCGAGTTTTCGCCGGCGGATTCCCGCACCGGGAAGCCGTGATCGCTCAGGGACTCCAGTAGCTCAGGCGTGGCGCGGTCCTGTTCCACGCGCACGGTCGTGCCCCGGGCAACGACGTTGGGCAGGTTGATCGCCTCCTGCGGAGTCATGTTCCAGTCCAGCATGCCCACCAGGGTTTTTGCGGTGTAGGCGATGATGGAGTTGCCGCCAGGGGAGCCGGTGGCCAGGCGGAAGTTGCGGTCCCCATCCAGTGCGATGGTGGGAGACATCGAGGAGCGTGGGCGCTTGCCGGGGGCGGGGTGGTTGGCGACGAGCTTGCCCGCTGCATCCCTGGGGGATTTTGCGAAGTCCGTCAGCTGGTTGTTCAGGAACATGCCGCCCGCCATGCGCGTCGAGCCGAAGATGCTTTCAACCGTGGCGGTCATCGACACCGCGTTGCCCCAGCCGTCTACGACGACAAAGTGCGTGGTGCCCGCGTAGTCCACGGTGGTGTCCTGCCCGGGCAGGGCGGCGCGGCTGTCCTCGAAGGCCCAGGGGTCGCCGTGGCTGATCGTGTCCAGCGCGGCCTCGTCATCGATCAGCGCCGCGCGCTGTGCAAGGTAGCTGGGATTGAGCATGCCTTTCAGGGGCACGGGCAGGAAGCGGTCATCCGCGACGTAGAGATCCCGGTCCGCGTAGGCCAGGCGCTGGGCTTCCACAAAGGTGTTCCAGTCCGCGAGGCGGTCCCCGCTGGGAAAGTCCCGGGCATCGAGCATACCCAGGATCATGCCCACGGCGACCCACGATGCCGGCGGAGGAGGGCCGCAGACTTCCAGGTCACGATAAGGGGTGCACAGGGGGGGCAGTTTGCGGGGTTCGTACTTGCCGATGTCGTCGACGGTCAGGGTGCCCGCGCGTGGCGCCTGCTGTGCGGCCGTGGCAATGGCGGCGGCGAGTTCACCGCGGTAGAGCGCCCGGGGATCCTGGCGAATCTGCTCCAGCGTTTTGGCATAGGCTGGGTTCTTCAGGCGCGAACGCAGCTTTCCGGATTCATCAAAAAAGTAGTTGTAGGCATCCAGGGGACCCTCTTCGGGCTTGGTGGGGATCAGGCGCATGCCGTACTTTTCGAAGAAGGAACGCAGGCGTGGCGATACATCAAAGCCCTCGCGCGAGAGCTCAAGGGCATGGTCAAAGAGCTCACTCCAGGGCAGCTTGCCGTGTTCTTCCTGAGCCATCGCCAGCATGGCCACCACGCCGGGGACGCCGATGGACAGCCCGCTGTTCTTGGCTTCGAGGTAGCCATAGGGCTTGCCCTCGGAGTTCAGGAACATGTCGCTGTGGGCGCCCTCGGGGGCGGTCTCGCGTCCGTCGTAGATCGTGACCGATTCCGAGGCCGCGTCGTAATAGGTCATGAACGCGCCGCCACCAAGGCCGGAGCTCTGGGGTTCCACCAGGCTCAGCGTCGCCTCGATCGCGACCGCCGCGTCAACGGCGCTGCCCCCCGCCCGCAGCACAGCGGCGCCGGCCTCGGTGGCATGGGGGTTGGCCGTCACCACCATGGCCTCTCCCGGGGGCGCAGCGGTCGCCTGGGCTGACGGGAGCTCCTGGTTAGGGGTCTTGTCTGCACAGGCAGACAGCAGGACGGTCGCGAGGGTTGCAATGCAGAAGCGTAGAAAATGGCGTGACGGGCCGGAGTGTGGGTTCATCGGGGTGTGGGCCTGCGAGTTGGTTTGAAAAAGCTGTGAGTGGGGTTCGCTGCGATGATACACAAACCGCGAAAGCAATCCTCTGTTCCGCCCCGGGTGAGCATGGGAGAATGGCGCGCAGTTGGCGCGGGCAGGCGACACGGCAGTCTTGCTACCGGTGCTTTTGATCAGGGGCTACAGCGGGGATATCCCGGGAGTGTGTGCCATGGAAACAGGTGACGAATCCAAACGCGAAGTTGCAGGTGACGAAGACCGCAGCGTGTCGCTGGGGCAGCGTACCCTGGATAGCCTCAGTGATGCGGCGAGCGGCATCGGCAGTCTCATCGAGGAACACGAAGAGGAAGTCTCCGAGAATGGCCAGACGGTAAAACGCCGTGGTGTGTTCCTGCTCCCTAATCTGTTCACTACCGGGGCGCTGTTCTGCGGCTTCTATGCGGTTGTCGCTGCCATGCGTGGCGATTTCGAGACGGCACCGATCGCCATCCTGTTCGCTCTGGTGTTCGATGGCCTGGACGGGCGTGTGGCGCGCCTGACCAATACCCAGAGCAAGTTTGGCGCTGAATACGACAGCCTCGCCGATATGGTGTCCTTCGGTGTGGCGCCGGCGCTGGTTACCTTCAGTTGGGCCCTGGGGGACCTGGGCAAGGCAGGCTGGAGCGCCGCGTTCATCTATGTGGCGTGCACCGCGTTGCGCCTGGCGCGCTTCAACACCCAGGTGGGGGTGGGTGACCCGAACTACTTTACGGGGCTAGCCAGTCCCGCCGCCGCCTGCATCATGGCCTGTACCACCTGGGTGTGTCAGGACCAGGGATGGGTTGGCGCGGCGCTGCCGCCGGAGGTGGCCGTGGTGGTGGCGGTGCTGATCTCCGTGGTCGCCATACTCATGGTGGCGAACGTCCCGTACCACAGCTTCAAGGGGGTTGATCTGCACGGCAGGGTTCCCTTCGTGGCGATTTTCCTCATCGTTCTGATCTTCGGTCTGGTGACTGTGGATCCGCCCAAGATCCTGTTGCTCGCCTCCTTGGCGTACGCGTTATCGGGTCCCGTGGAGCATCTGCGGCGCTGGCGCAAACGGGGTGCGAAGCCCGCTGGAAATACGCCCGAATGAATTTATTTAGTTTTTTTTCATTCGGGGCTTGCGTGGCTTAATCCCCTGCGTATAATGCGCCTCCTCGCTGACCTGCACGGTCACGGGAATTACCCCAAGCCCAGCGCTTTGGGGAGT
>CAXBBA010000206.1:0-4918 GCA_963973805.1 uncultured Halieaceae bacterium
TGACGACCCCCTGATGGCGGATCGCGTCGCGACGATCACCGGGCGCCTGGTCACCGAGGCGGTCGCCCTCTATCCCCACACCGCGGACTGGGAATGGAGCGTCGCCATCATCGACGATGACGAGACCGTGAATGCCTGGTGCATGGCGGGGGGCCGCATGGCCGCCTACACGGGGCTCTTTGAACAGCTCCAGCTGACCGATGACGAGTTCGCCCAGATCATGGGCCACGAGATATCCCATGCCCTGGCCAACCACACGGCGGAACGCATGTCCCGCGCCATTGCGATCAATCTGGGTGTGGTCGCGGCCGGGGTTGCCTCCGATCACCATGGCGCCGCAATGGCGGGTGCCGCCGTCGCCGCCAAGCTCGCCCTGGAGCTGCCCAACAGCCGCGTCGCCGAATCCGAGGCCGACCGCATCGGCATCGAACTCGCCAGCCGCGCCGGCTACCGCCCCGAAGCGGCGGTGACACTCTGGGAAAAAATGGGTGCACTGTCCGAGGAACGCCCACCGGAATTCATGAGCACACACCCGGCGCCGGAAAACCGCCAGGCGGCGCTGAAAGCACTGATTCCCGAAATGAGAGCCCTGAACCCCGCAGGCACCCAGGCCCGGGTGAGCCCGGTCACCATCGTCCGCTAGGCGACGCGGCTCACTCCATCAGGGCATTGAGGATCGCGCGCTCACCGTCGCTCAGGTCCTGTTCTTCATCTTCCCCCGTGCGCGGCGCGGGCACCCGGGGCTGACTGCGGCGATAGCTGACCTCGGAAAGTTCCCGGCCAATCACACCGGACAGAAAACGCGCCGCATCGCGGCGACGCTCCGCGTCGGCGACCAGGTGTCGCTCAAAGAAGGCCGTCACCACCACGCGCGCAATCATCTGCTGACGAAGCACGTTCATGGCCGGGGGCAGGGGATCCACCTTGCACAGCTCATCCTCCACATCGTTGTCGATGCCCTCGTCCGCACTGCCCATCAGGCCCGCCCAACCGTCCTGGCTACCTTCCTCGATGGCCCGCTTTACGGAGTAGCAGCCAAGAGCGTCCGTGTTATCCATCATGCGCAGCCATGCGGTACCCCCGGAGAATCCCGTGTGGGAGCCCCCCGCGATCGTCACCAGCTCCGCGCCGGGTACCTTGGCAGGGATGGGCGCGGCGTTGCTGTCATAGGGCACGAGTACGTCCTGCTCCCCCGCCAGCATCATGAAGGGCAGGTCCACCGTGGCGAAGAAATCCGCGGTGAAAAAGTTGCTGGGCCCGGCGATGGACAGGGCTGCACCGATGCGCGGGTCGCGCCAGCGCGGGTGGTAAGCCGCCAGCGTTGATGTGAGGCCGCCGAGGGAAATACCGAACACGCCAATGCGCTGGTCATCGATCTTGCCGGTGAGGGCATTGCCGGCCACCGCACTGCGGCCGATAAGGGTATCGATAAGAAAACTCACATCCCCGGGCTGGCGGACCACGTCCTCGACCATTGGCCCGCCTGGCGCGGACATATGCGTGAGGGGGTAGTTCACGGCCACCACCACAAACCCATGGCTCGCCAGATGCTCGGCGAGGTAGGCCCCATTCCGGTACATGGACGTAAAGCCGTGGCTGAAGATCAGCAGGGGACTGGCTCCGACTTCGGCCTCAAGGGGGTACCAGACGCGGCCCACCAGTTCCCGCTGGTTGTCCCCCGGGTAGCTGCCGTTGGCCTGCGTTGGACGACTGCGATCCACGAATCGCTCGTCGAGGCTCGCCACGGACCAGGGTCCCGGCAGAAGGCGGGCGGCGCTGGCGCTGCCATCGGGAAACGCTTCGGGCTGGTGCGAAAAGGTGATGTAGAGCATCAGACCGAGCAGGAGAACGCCGACAACGACCAGAATTTTCAGCAGCAGTTTCACGCAGTTATTCCTCTATTGGGTGGCGCAGTTTTATCACAGAATCCCTGCATCCATGGCGCAGCGGTCGCCGGGCGCGTACCTTGCCCCGGGAATACGCAAGTTCCAATGAGTGGCAGACCGTTCCCCCCGCCCCGCAGCTTGGCTATGATCCATCGACCAACTCCCGCGAAGGAAGCGCAAACCTGCCGTGAATGAGACGGATCGAAAACTCGCCACCGTGGCCGAACTGGTGAGCAGCTGCGTGGCCCACCTGGGCGACGACGGTTTTTCTGCGAGCCTCATCGCCGGCCTGCGCAACCTGGTGCCCGTCGAAGATGCCACGGTGCTCTACTACGCCCGCGACGACCTGCCCACGGTGGTCTATCGCGAGAACCCCGAAGCCCGGGGTGACGAGAGCATCCGGCGCTTCCTGGCCGGCGCCTTCCTTCTTGACCCCTTTTACCAGAGCGCCCGCGAAGAGCGACGCTTCGGCCTGTTCCGCCTTCAGGAACTGGCCCCCGAGAGCTTTCGGGACAGCGAGTACTACCGCAGCTGGTTCGCCAGCTGCGGCTTCAGCGACGAGTGCGGCTACGTGATCGAAGTCGGTCGGGATTCCTTTGTGAACGTCGCCCTGGGGCGCCTCGGCCGGCGCCGCTTCAGCGATGCCCAGGTGCAGACGCTGCGGAGCATCTGTCCCGCCATCGAGGCGCTCTGCCAACAGCACTGGCGTCGCGCCAGTGGCAGTGGCGAGGGCCTGCGTCGCCAGCTGCACCTCGCCCTCGACAAGTTCGGCTCCAGCCTGCTCACGGAGCGGGAAACCCAGGTCATCAGCCTGGTCCTCCACGGCCACAGCACCAAGTCCGTCGCGGAGCGCCTGGGCATTTCCGTCGAAACGGTCAAGCTGCACCGCAAACACGCGTACGCGAAACTGGAGGTGCGCTCCCAGGCGGAGCTCTTCTATCTGTTCCTCGATTCGCTGATGAGTGCGCAAAACTACCAGGGCGGTGACACCCTGATCTCCTATTTGCAGAAGCCTGCGGCGCGCGCGGCGTCATCGGCCTCCCGGGACCCGGGCTGACCATGGACATCGCAGACTGGGGCGCCCTGAGCCTACTGCCCACGCTCCTCGTGTTTGCCCTGGCGGTATGGACCCACCGCCCCATCGAGTCCCTGCTCTGTGGCTCGGTGCTGGGCCTGCTCATGCTTCACGGAACCGGATTCATCACCGCGCTGGCAGAGACGTCCGTAGACGTACTTACGGACCGGGATGTGGCCTGGGTGATCCTCGTCTGCGGTCTCATGGGGGGCGTCCTGGGCCTGCTGCTGCGCACCGGCGCCACGCTGGCGTTCACCAACCACCTCGCGGCCCGCGTCGGCAGCGGACGCAGCGCCCTGCTCACGAGCTGGGTACTGGGTATCTTCATGTTCGTGGATGACTACCTGAACTCCCTCGCCGTGGGCGCGGCGATGCGCAAGATCACAGACCGCTTCGATGTCGCCCGGGAGCGCCTCGCCTACGTGGTGGATTCCACCGCCGCCCCGATCAGCGTGATCATCCCCTTCTCCACCTGGGGTGCATTCTTTGCGGGCATGCTCGTCGCCAACGGCCTCGCCGAGGAAGGCGAAGGGCTGAGCACCTACATCAGTGCCATCCCCTACATGTTCTACGCCTGGGCGGCGGTACTGATCGTTCCCCTGGTGATCCGGGGCATTATCCCCGGCCTGGGTCCGATGCGGGTCGCGGACCACCGCGCCCGGGAGACCGGCGCCACAGTGCCCCCGGACGCCGCCCATATCGAGGCCGCGAACGAATCCATCACCGCCAAAGCCGGCCTGAACCCCAGTCCCTGGTTTTTCGTGATCCCGATGTTGGCGCTGGTGGTAATCACCGTCGCCGCCGACAACGACTTCCTTGTGGGCCTGTACGTCACGCTCGGCGGCATGGTGGCCTACGTGCTCGCACGGCGCTGGCTCAGCCTGGAGGACAGCTTCACCAGCATCATCGATGGCCTCAAGACCATGGTGGAGCCCCTCGCGGTGCTCATAGCGGCGTACATCCTCAAGGAGGTCAACGACGACCTGGGCCTGGCGACCTACGTGGTCGATGGACTCACACCATTGCTCACGGCGGGCACGCTGCCCGTGGCCATCTTTCTGGTCATGGGCCTGGTGTCCTTTCTCACGGGGTCCAACTGGGGTGTATTCGTCATCATCCTGCCCATCGTGGCGGCCCTGGGGCACAACCTGGGGGCGGACATGACCCTGCTCATCGGTGCCACACTGTCCGCCAGCACCTTCGGCAGCCACGCCTGCTTCTATTCCGATGCCACGGTGCTGACCGCCCAGGCGACGGGCTGCACACCGTTCCAGCACGCCATAACTCAGCTACCCTATGCACTCATTGCGGCGGCGCTCTCCGCGGTCGCCTATCTGGTCATCGGGCTCATCGTCGCCTGACGCCCACTCACTTCTGGAGACTCATCATGGTCACGCACTACCTGAATCGCCGCCTCCTGTCCCAGCTCAGCGCCGCCGCGCTGTCCACCAGCCTGAGCTTTGCCGCTCTGGCGGACACGGTGCACCCGGCAAAAATGAGCGCCGAAGATCTTACCGGCGCCCTCTTCTCGAATCCCGCCACGGAGACTCGCGAGGTGCCCGCGGGCAAGGTCCACGACATCACCTCGCTCAAGTCCAGTGATGGGCGCTTTGCGTCGGGTCTGTATTCGGCCCCGGCCTCGCGCTTCGAGATCGACGAACCCTACGGCGTCGACGAGTTCATGTACTTCCTTGAGGGAGGCGTAACGCTCACTTCCGTGGACGGCACCGTGACGCGCATCAACGCGGGTGAGGCCGTAACGATTCCCCGGGAATGGCGCGGCGTGTGGGAGACCGAGGGCTACCGCAAAATCTGGGTGATCTACTCCGAGGACGGCTCGGGGCTGTAGCTCTCGCGATCCGAATGCATCGCGAACTCCCGCAGCGGCCCCCTATGACCCCCTACACGAGCACCCCGTGAAGCCAGCTCCCGTTCCCACCGCGCCCTGGATGACCGA
>CAXBBA010000207.1:0-4914 GCA_963973805.1 uncultured Halieaceae bacterium
AGGTACTGCGCATGCGCTTTGGTATCGACATGAACACGGACCACACCCTCGAAGAAGTCGGCAAGCAGTTCGACGTGACGCGGGAGCGTATCCGTCAGATCGAAGCCAAAGCACTGCGCAAGCTGCGCCATCCCACGCGTTCGGATTACCTGCGCAGCTTCCTGGACGAAAATTCCTGAAGCCCGCCCCGATACGCAAAGGCCGCTTTTTCAAGCGGCCTTTTTTGTGACTGGCAGTTTTTGATGCGCCAGGGCTTTGAACGAAGATACTGGCGCCAGCGGGGCTGGTGAAAAAGGCGAACCCGGTGGACTGCAGGAAAGCGCTTGCAATGCGCATACCAATGCACATTAATGGATTTGGCAACCCGGGAGACTACGCCGATGGAACCACTGTTCGATATCAAAGCAACGTCATTGCCCAAATCGCGACCCGAATCGTCATACCGCTGGGCAGAAAGTCTGCTTTCGGGAGTATGACGATGGAGCAACGGGCTTTTCGCCGATCGTAAGATCATCCCGCCCGCTTTAAACCCGTCGGCGCCACACTCACCGTGGCCTCGCCATCGGTCAGCCACAGCTCGCCCTCGCTGATCGTGGCCTGCAGTTCGATATTGCTACCAAAGAGACCCGCCAGTGCCTGGCGCTCCTCATCGCTCACTGCGAATACGCTGAGATTGGCAAAGCGCGCCAACGCGTCCCCATGCTTGTCCCACCACACCGGCAGGGCACGATCACCGTAGCCATACAGCACCACCTGCCGCGCCCGGCCGCAGGCTTTGCGCAGGCGGTCCGGGTCCGGCGCTCCCAGATCGACCCACAGATCGATATCGCCCGTGAGATCGCGCAGCCACAGGTCCGGCTCGTCATCGGTGCTGATGCCGCGGCCGAAGGCCAGCTGCTCATCGGCGTGCAGGGCGAAGGCGGCGACCCGCAGCATCATGCGCGCCTCGGTCTCTGACGGGTGCTGCGCCACCGAGAGCGAAAAATCCGCGTACACGCCGCGATCCAGGTCCGACACGCTGAGGCGGACTTTACTGATACTTGCTTTGAGTGCCATAGGGTCGCGAGTGTAGGCGAAGGCGGATACTTAGCACCACGAAAACTTGGGGGGATTGCCCACAATCACCACAGGGGTACACTGATCGTATCCCCATGGCGAGATAAGTCCCATGAAGAGTCCGCAGATCGACCGTCGAACACTGGTGAAAATCGGGGGCGGTCTGGCAGCGTCGCTTCTGGCCGGCCGCAGCCTGAGCGCAATCGCTCGCGAAGCGGCGGTACAGCGCGAGGCGCAGCAGTTCACTACGCTGACGCCCAAACTCGCGGCGACCCTTGAGGCCATGGCCGCACGCATTCTTCCCACCACGGACACGCCCGGCGCGCGCGAAGCGGGTGCCGTCTGGTTTATGGACACGGCACTGCGGCGGGACCTGCCCGAGGCCCAGGCGCTGCTGGAACAGGGGGCAGCGGCGCTGGACAGCGATGCGGGCGGCAGCTTCACCGCAAAAACCGACGAAGAGCAGGATCGCCTGCTGCAGAAAATTGAAGACGGCGACTTCTTTGGCCTGGTGCACTTTCTGACCCTAGCGGGCACCTTCACCCTGCCCGCCTACGGGGGCAATCGCAAAAATGTCGGCTGGGAGTTGCTGGGACTGAGCACCCAGCATCACTGGTCGCCCCCCTTCGGTTACTACGACCGCGGTCACCATGGAGAGGCCGAATCATGATGCCCGACTATCGCAATGAGACTGTGGATTTTGTCATCGTCGGTTCCGGCGCCGCCGGCGGCGTGATCGCCCGGGAACTGGCGCAGGCGGGCCTGAAAGTGGTGGTGCTCGAACAGGGGCCCTGGCGCCAGGCCCAGGACTTCACCCACGACGAATGGTCCGTGATGTTCCAGCAGGAATTCAGCGGCCGCGATGCAGGGGACTACCAGACCTTCCGCCACCGCGACGAGACCGCCGAACCCCGGGGCCTGGACCCGGAGCCCGCGTACTACGCCCGCGGCGTCGGTGGCTCCACCGCGCATTTCTCGGGCAACTACTGGCGCCTGCGCCCCGTGGACTTCAAGGAGCACAGCCTGGTGGGGGACATCCCCGATGCCACCCTGGCGGACTGGCCCATCAGCTACGACGAGCTGGAGCCCTGGTATACGCGTGCTGAATGGGAGATCGGCGTGTCGGGCGCTCCCGGCCCCAATGACCCCCATCGCTCCAAACCCTACCCCCTGCCACCCATGCCGGTGAAATCCTCGGGTGTACTGTTCGAGAAAGGCGCGAAGGCCCTGGGACTCACACCGCAGGTGGCGCCCGTGGCGATTCTGTCCCGGCCCTATCGCGGACGCCCCGCCTGCATCAACTGGTGCATTGGCTTCGGCTGCGAGGTGAACGCCAAGTCCTCGACGCTAGCGACCATGATTCCCGAGGCCCTGGCCACAGGGAACTGCGAGCTACGCCCCCTCTCCACGGTCAGTCGCGTTGAGGTGGATGAGCAGGACCGCGCCAAAGGCGTCACCTATTTCGACGCCGACGGCAACGAACATATGCAGCGTGCCCGTAGCGTCGTAGTCGCCGCCAACGGTGCCGAGACGCCGCGCCTGCTGCTGATGTCGGCGACGGACCGCCACCCCGACGGCCTCGCGAACTCCAGCGGCATGGTGGGCCGCAACCTCATGTTCAATGCCCACAGCGTGGCCTACGGCAAGTTCGAGCATCCCCTCAACGACTTCAAGAGCATCCAGTGCACGCGCATCGCCCTGGACTACTACGACACAGACGAAAAGCGCGGCTTTTATGGCGGCGGCGCCTTCGATGCCCGGCCCTACCTGAACGGCTACCCGGTGCTGTATGCGCTGCAGGGTGTTCCCACAGACGGTCCGCGCTGGGGCGCCGAATACAAGGACATGCTCAGTGAGTATTTTCTGCGCAACATGGCGGTAACCACTGCGGCGACGTCCCTGCCGATGCTGCGCAACAACGTGACGCTGGATCCCGAACACCGCGATGCCTTTGGCCGCCCTGCAATGCGCGTAACCTATGCCGACCACCCCGACGACCTGTCCATGACGCGCTTTTTGCAGCCCAAAGCCGTCGAGATTCTCGAAGCCGCTGGCGCCCAGAAAACCTGGACCTCGAAGATCGGCGAAGAGTACATAGGCGCCCACCTGCTGGGCACCTGCCGTATGGGCAACGACCCCGCCACATCCGTAGTCGACAAATGGCATCGCAGCCATGACATCAACAACCTCTTTATCTGCGATGGCAGCAGCATGGTTACCTCGGGGCGCGGGCAACCGACGCTCACGATCCAGGCCCTCGCCTTCCGCGCCGCCGACAATATGATCCGCGCGGCGCGTAACAACACCATCGCGTCGGTCTGGTAGGGTTAGAACAAGTACTGCCCGACACGCGGCACTCGCCGCCGCAACGACGCACAGAACAAGAAAGGAGTTCAGCATGAACCGCAAACATCTCACGCCATACCGCTTTTGCCAGACTCGCGGCGGCCGCCTCGGCGTCGCCCTGCTCGGCTCCCTGCTTGGTGCCTGCGCCACCGTCGCCGATGACGAAACCGTGTACCACGCACCACCGGGCAGCGATGGCAACGCCCCCTACTCGGAGGCGGTGGTCTACGACGACTATATTTTTCTTGCCGGTCAACTGGGCATCGTTCCCGGTACGCGCCAACTGGCAGAGGGCGGCATCGGCCCCGAGACCCGCCAGGCCCTCGAGAACATGCAGGCAGCGCTGGGACGGGCCGGAGGCAGCATGGATTCCGTGCTCAAGTGCACCGTATTCCTGGCAGATATCGCCGACTGGGCAGCGATGAACGAGGTCTACGTACAGTTCTTTCCCAACAAGCCCGCCCGCTCCGCCGTCGGCAACATTGGCCTGGGACTGAATGCGAAGGTAGAAATCGAGTGCATAGCGGCAGCCTCCGACGACGACTGAAGCGCGCCATTCCGGCGCAATGACAACCCCTGGCCTCCCATACCGATAACAAAGAGATCCAACAATGCAGCAATTGACGGGGCTCGATGCCTCTTTTCTGTACCTGGAAACCCCCAACGCCCCGATGCACATCTCGGGGCTGTATATCTACACGCAGGAGACTGCGCCCGAGGGCAAGGTCCGCTTCAAGCAGATCATCGAGTCCATCACCTCGCGCATCCAGCGTCTGCCGACGCTGAGCCGGCGCCTGAAGACCGTGCCCCTGGGCCTGGACCATCCCTACTGGGTGGATGACGGCCACTTCGACCCCGAGTTCCACATTCGCCACGTGGCGTTGCCGGCCCCCGGGGACTGGCGCCAGCTGTGCATCCTGATCTCACGCCTGCACGCCCGCCCCCTGGACCGGGCTCGCCCGCTATGGGAAATCTACGTGATCGAGGGTCTGGACCGGGTCGAGGGCTACCCCAAGGGCAGCTTCGCCGTCTTCAGCAAGATGCATCACGCCGCGGTGGACGGCGCCTCGGGCATGGAGGTCACGGCGGCGATCCACGACCTGGACCCGAATCCCCACCCGGTCCATGACGACGGCTGGCGCGAAGGTGAGCATGAGCCGAGCAACCTGTCCCTGCTTATGAAGGCGCAGAAAAACAGCCTGCGCCAGCCCCTGCGGTTCATCTCGGTGGCACGGAATACGGTACCGGGCTTCGCCCGGCTGTTCATGCGCGTGGGCAAGGTGCCCCGCCCCCGGTTTAACGACACCGTGTCTGCCTACAGGGTGTTCACCGCCGTGAGCCTGCCCCTGGACGACATCAAGGCGATCAAGAACGCGGTGGAGGGCGCCACGGTGAACGACGTGGCCATCTCCATCGTCGGCGGTGCGCTGCGGCGCTACCTGGACGCCCACGGCGAACTGCCGGAGGACTCCCTGGTCGCCATGGCGCCGATCAACGTGCGCGACACGCGGG
>CAXBBA010000208.1:0-4904 GCA_963973805.1 uncultured Halieaceae bacterium
CCGGGGCAGGAACGTCTCGCTGTAGCTGGCATAGATCGACATGTTTTCCGCCGGCTTGTAGATAAAGCCGAGGCGCGGCGTGGTTTCCGTGTCCTTGCGGTCAAAGCGTCCGTCAACGTCGTCGCCATCGGCGGCTTCAAGGAAGTCATTCACTTCGATGTCGAAACTGTCGTAGCGAAGCCCGAGCACCAGTTTGAACTGCTCCGTCAGGTCGATCTGATCCTGCAGATACACCGACGCCGAACGGACATCGGATGCGCGGTCCCGCACGAGCTTGTCGAAGGCGAAGCTGGGGATTTGCAGCGGGTCCGAGAAGGGAAAATCAAGCTGGTCGTCGCCATTGGCTTCAAAGGTATTGTCATAGCGACTGTTGCTGGTTTCCTGTTCGCCAAGTTCCACGCCCAGAAGTAACACGTGTTCAAGGGAGCCCGTACGGAGCTCCGCGACCAGATTCGCCTGGAATATCAGGTTCTCCCGCTGCGTGGGGTCGCTGTAGCCGTCGAGCTCCACTGTCTCGATATTTCCGTCGGTGACGATCACTACGTCGCTGGGGTACAGGTTCTGATAGTACTTGTCGTAGTCCGCATACTGGAGCGTGGCGTTAGCGGTCATGCTTTCCGACAGCCGGTGCTCGATGCGGGCACGGAACAGTTGGGCTTCGAGCGTTGTGTAGTTCCCGGAAGGAGAACCGAAAAACGTTTCGTCATAGCCTTTCAGTGGAACGTTTGGTCCGTCCTGGACCCGTTGCGATGGTACGCCGCGGTCGACTACGCGGTCGTCATCCACGTACTCGTAGGACAGCACCACGCGCGTCTCATCGTCGAGCATGGCCGTGAGCGTCGGATTGACGGCGTAGCGCGTCCCGTCGAAGAAGTCCCGATGATTGTCGAGTTCCTCGTAGTAGCCATTGACGCGCAGGGCGACGGCGTCCGAGATGGCGATATTGCTGTCGATGGCGCCGGAGTAGGCAGAAAAGGTATCGATGCCGCCGCTGAAGGTGGTGAACTGCTCGTCGATCTGTGCGGTTTTCGATACGCGATTGAGGACGCCGCCGCCACCGCCGCGTCCGAAGAGCAACGCGTTGGGGCCACGGAGCACTTCGATTTGCTCCACGTTGTAAAAGGGTCGGAAGTACTGCACATCATCCCGGATTCCGTCGATAAAGAAATCCGCCGTGGTCTGGACACCGCGAATGATGATCGCGTCCCGATGTCCTTCGCCCTGGCTGATCGCAAGACCGGGGGTGTAACGCACCACGTCGCCGAAGTTGCGAAACGCCTGCTGCTCTATCTGTTCGGCGGTAAGGATTGACAGACTCTGGGGCACATCGACGATGGGGGTCGGAGTTTTTACCGAATTCAGGGCGTCCCGGGACAGGAATTGACCGCTCACGAGCACTTCTTCGATGGCGTCCTCTGTGTCCTTCGGTAGTGCGCCGAGGGCCGACGGAACGCCAAGGATGAGGGGGAGGGCAACGGGCAGCAGGGCCTGCGACAGACAACGGGAGTTCATGGCTGGGTAGGGGGATTGATCAGGGTGGCGTAGTTTTAATGGGAAGCAATCACATTTGCAAGTGATTAATTTTCGCGCGATCGAGGGCCGGCTGCGTCCACTGGTGAAGCAGGGACCTTTATCCGAATCTTGTGAGGAGGGCTTTTGTCCCCAGCAGGGATACCTTTTTCCCCCGGATAGGGAAGAGTCTTGTGCGGCCCTGGGTTTACCCCTGATCTAAACAGCAGAGGAGAGGGGGCGATGCGGGGGAGAGGGGGGTGGAGAACACCGCGCCCCGGGGAACGCGGTGTCGGAGCACAAAGTCAGGGATTACCCGCGGGCACCGTGAGTTTTTCCATGACCTGATCCAGGGAGAAACTCGCCGCTTTCTGGCGGGGAGGGTAGTCCTGGAACGTCTTGAGGAACTGGCCGACGTAGTCCTGTGCGGGAACCAGCAGGTAGGCGCGATCGAGAAGCCAGTCATAGTAGGTGTTGGAGGTCAGGGGCGCCCTTTCGTAGGGATCCCGGCGTAGATTGAAAATCAGGGGGACACGCAGCTCCACAAACGGTTCCATCCACACCCGGAAGGTACCCTGGGTCTGCTGCTCCAGAAACACCATCTTCCAGTCGTTGTAGCGAAGGGCGGTCAGATCACCGTCGTCCGAGAAATAGAAGATCTCCTTGCGGGGTGCGGCTTCCGCTTCGCCGGTGAGGAACGGCAGGAAGTTGTAGCCGTCCAGGTGCACCTTGTAGCGTCGGCCAATGGCGCGGTGGCCCTTGAGCAGCTTCTCCTTGACGTCGGGTTCACCCGCAGCAGCGAGGAAGGTTGGCAGCCAGTCCATGTGGTGCATGATCTCGTTGGACACGCTACCCGCCGGTATGTGGCCGGGCCAGCGAACGGCCGCCGGCACACGCCAGCCACCTTCCCAGTTAGTGTTCTTTTCTCCGCGGAAGGGAGTCATTCCCGCGTCGGGCCAGGTGTTCATATGCGGGCCGTTGTCCGTGGAATAGAACACCATCGTGTTGTCGGCGATGCCCAGTTCGTCCAGCTTCGCCAGAAACTCTCCTATGTGCATGTCATGTTCCACCATGCCGCAGGTGTATTCGTCGGCGGAGGGGTACATGTCCTTGCACTGTGCCTTTTTGTCGTCGGACACATGGGTGCGGAAGTGCATCCGCGTGCCGCTCCACCAGACGAAGAAAGGCGTATCGTTGGCGACGGCTTTGTCGATGAACGCCAGCGCCGCCGCGACCGTTTCGTCATCCACCGTTTCCATGCGCTTCTTCGTCAGTGACCCCGTGTCTTCAATGCGTCCATCGGCGTAGGAGTGGATCACGCCGCGGGGACCGTACTTGCGGCGGAACTCCGGGTCGCTGGGGTAGTCTTCGTTTTCCGGTTCTTCTTCGGCATTGAGGTGATACAGGTTGCCGAAGAATTCGTCGAAACCGTGGTTGCTGGGAAGGTGTTCATCCCTGTCGCCGAGGTGGTTCTTGCCGAACTGACCCGTAGCGTAGCCGTGGTTTTTCAGTAGACCGGCAATGGTCGGGTCTTCTTCCTGCATACCGAGTTCTGCACCCGGCAGGCCCACTTTGGACAGCCCCGTACGGAACACAGATTGCCCCATGATGAACGAGGAACGTCCCGCGGTGCAGCTTTGCTCGCCGTAGTAATCCGTAAACAGCATTCCTTCATTGGCGATGCGGTCGATGTTGGGGGTTTGATACCCCATGACGCCGCGCGTATAGGCGCTGACATTGGACTGACCTATATCATCGCCCCAGATGACGAGGATGTTCGGTCGGTCCGCCGCCAGGGCCGCGCTGCCCAGTAGCAGCATCGACAGCGCCGCCAGGGCGCCGACAGCGGCAACCCTGTTTTATTGGATTTCTGTGACAGTATGGCTTAATGGGCTGCGAAAACTCGCTTCCAGTCCGCTTTCATATCCACGACGACCCAGCCCCGGCCCGGTGCCTCGTCGAGTCCGCGCTCGAGGTGGCCAATGGCGGAGTCCCGGTCATAGGCCCACTCCCGTTCGTCGTCGGTGTGGTGAATGAGGACGCCGAGGCTTGGCGAGGAGGCCGTGGTCCATCGGAGCATCTCAAAATCGCCGTCGGAATTGCCCACCGCCAGCACGGGACGTTTGCCAATCACCTGCTGAATGCCCACGGGTTTACCAGGACCGTCGTTGACATGGCTGATGGCGGCTTCGCGCATGAGCCGGGGGCCATCGCCGGTCTCTTCGTAGCGCATGTGAACGCGGCTGCCGATGACCTGCTGCGGCGGAATGCCGTATACCTCTTCAGTCCAAACGCGCATGAATGACACGCCTCCACCGGATACGATCCAGGTGCTGAACTCATGCTCCCGCAGGTAATGCAGCAGCTCCAGCATCGGCTGGTACACCATGGCGTCGTAACGTTTTTCGGTCTTGGGGTGGCGGGCACTGTCGAGCCAGCGGCGGACACTTTGCTGGAAATCCGCGTTGCTCACCCCCGTATGGCTGGCGAAGACGAGTTGAAACAGCGCCTCGTGCCCCCCGGCGGCAACAGCTTTCAGTCCTCCCTCGCTAAAGGTCTTGTAGTCGGGATCTTCCGCCAGCTCCGGGTTCTCCCGAAGGCGCTCTCTGGCGACATCCGCTGCGAACAGTACCTGAAAGTACGCAGGCTGCTCCGCCCAGAGCGTGCCGTCGTTGTCGAACACGGCAACGCGCTCGGTGGGCGGGAGGTAGTCCGGGCTGTCCACGTCGGTCACCCGGTCCACAAACTCCACGATGCGCTGGGTGCTGGCGCCGTTCGCCCAGGAGCGGAGCGGGGGATTGTGGTCTCCCATCGCGTTGGTCAGGGGCGCGAAGAGGAGGGTCGCGATCGCCAGCACAGAGAACGCGATGGAGGATTTGGATACTGGCATGGGGCCTCCCGGCATTATGGGAATCAGGTGCCGCGATACCTTACAGCGACTTGCGCGTTGAAGATACCGATGATGTCGGCGTGCAACCCTTTTGTCCGAATTAAGGTGTACGCGCGGGAATCAGGGAAGACCTGTGAGACGCTGCACGATCCAGTCACTCACGCGCGTCGGCAGCAGAGCCTTGATGGCGATAAAGGCGCTGCCGGGCAAAAAGGGCACAACGCGCCGTGGTGTCGGGTTACTGTTTTCACAGGCATCGACGATGGCGCCGGCGACGGATACGGGGTCCGCGCCCTTGCGGTGCAGGTTCCGGTGAAACTGCTGCAGTGTTCGCAGCTGGTCGGCATAGGCCGGTGCTGACTCAATCCAGTGTTCGATCTGTTGCTGCTCCAGGCTACCGAAGCGCGTCTTCACGGCGCCGGGTTCCACCACCACAACGCTGATCCCGTGGGGCCGAAGCTCATGGCGAAGCGAGTCGCTGATCGATTCGACGGCATGCTTGCTG
>CAXBBA010000209.1:0-4866 GCA_963973805.1 uncultured Halieaceae bacterium
AGGAGCATCCCATGCGGGCTCCCCAGTCGATCTACGGCGAATACGCCGGCGAACAGCAGGGTGGGAACTGATATGCCGTACTACGAATACCACGGCGAGAAATTCACTGCGCTGAACGCCATCGGGACGCCGCGCATTGCGCGGGTTGTGGGCTGGATCCTGCTGCTGTCTCTGGTGTTGACCACACTGTTCCTGGTGTTTGTGCCCTGGGTGCAGACCGCCAGCGGACCGGGGACGGTCACGGCCCTCAATCCCAATGACCGCATGCAGGAGATCAACGCGCTGGTGCCCGGGCGTATCCAGCAGTGGTACGTGCGCGATGGTTCCCGGGTGAAGACCGGCGACGCGATTGTGCGCATCGTCGACAACGATCCCCAGCTGCTGGAGCGGGTGCAGGCGGAGCGGGAGCAGGTGATGGCCAAGCTCACCGCGGCGGAGACGGCGCTGGAAATCGCCCAGATCGACAAGCGTCGCTCGGAGCGCCTGTTCGACGAGGGTCTGTCGGCGGAGCGGGAGTTCGAGCAGGCGCGTATTCGCGTTGAGCAGCTGCGCGCCGATGTGGCGCAGGCTGCCGCGGAGCTGTCGCGGGTCGATGTCAAGTTGTCGCGGCAGTCCGTGCAGATCGTGCGCGCGCCCCGGGACGGCGTCATTCTGCGTGTGAACGCCGGGGATGCCGCGACCTATATCCGCACCGGTCAGGTGGTGGCGACCTTTGTACCGGACAATGCGGTCCGGGCCCTGGAACTCTTCATCGATGGTCGGGACGTGGCCCTGGTGCGGGAAGGCGCGCCGGTGCGCATCCAGTTCGAAGGCTGGCCCGTGATTCAGGTGAGTGGCTGGCCCTCGGTGGCCGTGGGGACCTTCAATGGTCGCGTGATCGCCATCGATCCCACCGCCCAGATCAACGGACGTTTTCGTGTGCTGGTGGAAGAGGATGGGGATACGGGCGCCCCCTGGCCGGACCGGCGGTTCGTGCGTTTCGGTTCCAAGGCCCGGGCCTGGGTGTTGTTGGATTCCGTGCCCGTGGGTTACGAAATCTGGCGGCAGCTCAACAGCTTCCCACCGAACTTCCCGGCGCAGGGCGATGAGCTGTCGCTGGGATCGTCGTGAGGTCCTGGTTCCTTCGTTGCCTCGCGCTGCTGGGGCTGGGCATGGCGGGAGGTATCGCGCCCGCGGGAGCTGCGATGAACGAGGCCACGTTGCCGCTGCTGCCCGCCGAGGTGCTGGCGGCATCGGAAACTCACTTCCCCTCTATCCTCAAGGCGATGGCGGACCGCCAGGTGGCCGCGGGCCGTGTTACGGAGGCCCGGGGGGCCTTCGATGTGGTTTTCGCCGCGGACGGATTTGATCGCCTGGACGGTTACTACGACGGCACGGCGCTGTCCGGCAAAGTGATCAAACCCCTGCGTCCCCTGGGAGCGCAGCTCTACGGCGGATATTCCCTGTCCAACGGCGATTTCCCCATCTACGAGGATGAGTACTACACGAATACGGGCGGCAAGGCGAAGCTCGGTGTGTTGTTCAGTCTGCTGCGGGACCGGGACATCGATAACCGGCGTTTTGGCGAGGTGGATGCGGCGCTGGCGCTGGAGCAGGCGGAGCTCGAGGTGCTGCTCACCAAGGTGGGTGTGCAGCAGCAGGCGCTGGCCGCTTATTGGCGTTGGGTGGCGGCGGGGCAGCAGCTGACGGTCTATGAGGATCTGCTGTCCATTGCCCGCAAGCGGGAGGTGGGGCTCGAGCGCGAGGTCAGCAGCGGGCGTCGCGCATCCATCTTCATTACGGAGAATCGCCAGAACATCACCCGGCGGCAAACGCTGGCGACGACGGCGCGCCGGGATTTTCAGGTGGCGGCGAATCGCCTCGCCTTCTACCTGCGGGGCAGCAATGGTGAGCCCCGGGAGCCCGACGCCGCGCGCCTGCCGACCCCGGAGGGACTGGCGGTGCTGCCCCCCGTGCCAGCCGCCGCCACGCTCGATGTTCCGGCACTGCTCGCGCGGCGCCCGGAACTGCAAATTCTGCAGACCGGAGCGGAGCGGGCCCTGCAAAAGATTGCGGTATCAGAGAATGAACTCAAACCTCGCCTGGACCTGAGCGTCGAGCTTGCGGACGGCTTCGGTGCCGTCGGCGAGGGCGGTGCGTCCCGGGACAGCACGGACGCCGTGGTGGGCTTTACCTTCACCGTGCCCCTGGAACGTCGTCAGGCCCGGGGTCGCATTGCCCAGGCCGAGGCGCGCCTGGAGTCCCTGCGCCAGGAGCAGCGGCGCGTAGAAGACCAGGTCGAGATCGAGCTGCGCAACATCCTGCTCGAATTGGACACCGCGCGGGAACTGATGGCCCTGGCCCGGCAGGATGTGGAGCTGTCCGAGACAATGCGCCGCGCCGAGTTGCGGCGCTTCGAGCAGGGCGCGAGCGACTTTTTCCTGGTGAACATCCGCGAGGAGACCGCTGCGGATGCGCGCGTACGCTACTACGGCGCGATACGGCGCGCGCGCGTGGCCCAGGCAAATTTCGATGCGGCTACGGTGAACCTGGCGGGCCTGGGAATTTCCGGAGATTTTTGAACAACATTGGTAAAAGATTGCCTCAGGTCATATTCTGATCACGGCCCGGTGGTGATAATGCTCTCTCGGGGCAGATGGTCTTCTCCGTGGAGGTTCTTTTACCGTGGGATTATCAACTGACAGTCGCTGGCCCGCCTGGCTGGATTTGCTGCAGGGCGTCAGCGGTTTATTGCTCGTTCTGTTCATGTGGGCCCATCTGTTCGCGGTGTCGAGCATTCTTCTGGGCAAGGACGCCATGTATGGCGTGACAAAGTTCTTCGAGGGCTCGCTGTTTTTCGCTACGCCCCAGCCCTGGCTAGTGAGCCTGGTGGCCCTGGCGATCTTCACGCTGTTCGCGATTCATACCTTGCTCGCCCTGCGCAAAATTCCCCAGGGCTATCGCCAGTGGCGTGCCTGGAGCCGACACATGCGCGGAATGGCCCACGCCGATACCACGCTGTGGCTGGTGCAGGTGGTGACGGGCCTGGTGTTGATGTTCTTCGCCACCGCCCATCTCCTGGAGCTTTTTCTGCACCCCGGCAACATCGGTCCCCATGCGTTGGCGGCGCGCATCGCCGGCGGGGGCTGGGTCCTCGGTCTGATTCTGCTCTTCGCGGTGGAGGTGCACGGTGGCATCGGCGTCTACCGCCTGATTCTGAAATGGGGCTGGTTCGGTAGTACCGATACTCCCCGGCGACGCAAGCTGCTGCGGCGCGCGGTGTATGCGCTGGTCGCCTTCCTTCTGGTGCTGGGGTTGACCACGCAGTTGGCGTACCTGCGCATCGGCGCCGAGGCGGCGGTGCAGGCCGGGGAGCGCTATGTACCGGCTACGGAGGAGGCGCACTGATGGAAACGGTCTATACCGATGTGCTCATCGTCGGCGGTGGTCTCGCGGGTTTGCGCGCGGCCATCGGGGCGCGGCGCCGCGGACTCGAGGTCATCACCCTGAGCCTCGTACCCGCCAAGCGTTCCCACTCGGCAGCGGCCCAGGGCGGCATGCAGGCGAGCCTGGGCAATGCGGCGAAGGGGCGCGGCGATAATGAAGATGTGCATTTTGCCGATACGGTGCGCGGCAGCGACTGGGGTGCGGACCAGCAGGTGGTGCGCATGTTTGTCGAGACCGCGCCCAAGGCGATTCGCGAACTTGCGGCCTGGGGAGTGCCCTGGAACCGGGTGCAGCGCGGTGAGCACGACGCGATCATCAACGGTAAGCGCGTCAGCATCAGCGAAGACCCGGCCGCCCACGGCCTGATCACCGCGCGCAACTTCGGCGGAACCGCGCACTGGCGCGCAAGCTATGTGTCTGACGGTACGGGGCATTCCATGCTCTATGCGATGTCGGACCGCGCCGTGGCCGAGTCCATCCCGGTGCACGAGCGCATGGAGGCCATGGCACTGATCTGCGACGGTGACCGGTGTAACGGCGTCATCGCCAGGAATCTCATCACGGGGGAGCTGGTGGCCTACGTCGCCCGCAGCACCTGCATTGCCACCGGTGGATTCGGGCGCATCTACCGCGTGTCCACCAATGCGGTAATCAACGAGGGGATGGGTGCCGCGATTGCCCTGGAAACGGGTCGCGCCGTGCTGGGCAACATGGAGGCGGTGCAGTTTCATCCCACGGGGATATTCCCCGCGGGGATACTGGTCACGGAGGGCTGTCGGGGTGACGGTGGCCTGCTTCTCGACGGCCGCCAGCACCGATTCATGCCCGACTATGAACCCGAGAAGATGGAGCTGGCCTCGCGGGACGTGGTGTCCCGGCGCATGGAAGAGCATATTCGCGCCGGTCAGGGTGCCTCGACGCGCTTCGGGGAGCACCTGTGGCTGGATATTCGCCTGCTGGGCGAGGAGCACATTAACTCCCGTCTGCGGGAAGTGAAGGAAATCTGCGAGTACTTTCTGGGGGTGGACCCGGCGAAGGAACTCATTCCCGTGCGGCCCGCGCAGCATTACTCCATGGGGGGGATCCGCACGGACCACCGGGGGGCCGCCTACGGCCTTCGGGGTTTGTTCGCCTGTGGTGAGGCTGCCTGCTGGGACATGCACGGCTTCAACCGCCTGGGGGGGAATTCCGTGGCCGAGACGGTCGTCGCCGGCATGCTCGTCGGTGAGTACATGGCGGACTACTGCGAAGGTCCCGACGGCAATCTGGACGTCAGCCCCGTGCTGGTGCGCGAGGCCGCGGACGCGCAGGCCTCGCACCTGGCCGCACTGTGCGCCGGGAACCAGACGGTGACCGTGAGCGAGATCCGCCTGCGCATGCAGACGCTGATGACTGAGAAGGTAGGGATATTCCGCCACGAGGAAACCCTGCAGGAAGCCG
>CAXBBA010000210.1:0-4844 GCA_963973805.1 uncultured Halieaceae bacterium
GATCGCCGGTTTGCTGCCGGTGATACGGTTTATCTATCTGTATTTCACCAGCGGTGGTGCCGGAAACGTTCAATCCCTCGTGCTGGGAGGCGTACTCCTGATCATGGGTTTCATTGCCTATACGGCGGGTCTGGTAGCGGATCTTATTGCCGCCAACCGGCAGTTGATGGAGATGACGCTGGAGCGCGTCAAGCGACTTGAACTGGACGGAAATGACGGCGATCCTTCCACGCTCGATCACGAGCGTCGCTCGTGATCGCTGCGAGTCAGGGCGAATAACCCATCAGACCATGAGTGATCAAACGCCGACGTTCAATTTTCTCGTCTTTCCTTACCGAGACCAGTATTTTCTGGATACCTACGGCTGCATCGTGCGAGACCTGCAGATCATTGAGTCGCTGCGGCGACATCCCCAGGTGCGCGGCCTTACGGTGGTAAACCGACCGGTTCATGTGCTGGAGCGCGTGCTCAGGCGGCGCGTTCTGTCTCACCGGCAAAGCGGTGAATCCGAAGGACTACGCTACTGGGACCGCACATCGTACAGCCCCAGTGCCCCCTTTATCTGGGATGAGTGGAAACGGCGATGCTATGGGCCCTATCTCGAAATGATTCGCCAGTTTGCGGGTTTTGACCCGGCGGCAAGAAACGTCCTGTTGGATTTCAATCCCATCGCCATCTTCGACTACGATGCCTTTAGCGATTACCTCAAGTGGTATGACCTGATTGATAACTTTGAAAAGCACAATCGGTATTCACCGTGGCAAAAAGCCAGAGTTGCCGAAAAATACCGATATGTCTCTGAACACGCCGACCTGATAACCGGCGTCACCGATGCAGCTCTGGCCAGGTTTCCTGCCGGTAAAAAAGTCACCCTGCACAACAAGCTCCTTGATCGCGCCCGTCCTCATGCCGCGACACCCGACTTCCTGTATGGATTTACCGGGTTTGTCACCGACAAGTTCGACGTGGATTTCATCCGAAGCCTGGCCACGGGCGGTGAGGAGCGTGTCGCCATTTACGGTGAGGTGCTCGACTCCGCTATCGGTGAGGCATTGAGCGCGATTCCAGGCGTCAAACTCTTTGGGCGTTTCCGGCAGGCGGATACCGCGCGAATCCATGCAACGTTCGCGGTGGGGCTGATTCCGTATCGCCGCGACCGTTCCCATGATGAATCACCGCTGAAGCTCTACAGTTACCTCGATCACGGACGCCCGGTGGTATCGCTGCAGGACTACGAGGTGGAGAGCGACTACATACATGTTGTGGACCGGGAAAATCTCAAAGCCCTGCATGAATTTGTCGCCCATTACACAGCAGATCTGGCCCGTGCGCCGGGCGAGACCATCAACGCGATTCGTGCGGAAATCGGCGATCGGCACAGCTGGCACAGCGCGCTGACAGGCCTGTTCGAGACCGTGCTCTAGCGGATAACGGGTGCTTATTTGCCTGCCCGGCGCCGCGTCAAGAGGGAGCTTTGACGATTCGCAGTGCGACTTGCCGTATGTTCGGGTCCTGCCAGTCCGAGGTCAGGTAGTGGCATTTTTTCGACACCATTGATTCGGCGAAGTAATCCAGCAGCGGCAATCGGGTGAGGCGGGAGATACGTTTGAGCAGGCGGGCACCGAACACCCGATCGATGTAGTAGCTGTTGTGCAACATGCGGCCATCGGGGCCCCGGCGGGGTGCTTCCACGGGCTGCTCTCCCACCAGTACCAGATCCTTGATGACGCCGCCGGCGGCGGTGACCCGCTCCAGAAGCGTTGTCTGGTCATAGCGTCGCTGGAAAAAAGTTCGGCCCTCGTCGTTCTGAACGGATTTCCAATAGGGAGAGCTTGAAATCCATTCTTCGGTGTAGTCCTTGAAGGCGGGAAGGGTGATAACGATGGCACCCGTTGGGTTGAGGACCCGGAGCATTTCGCGAAGCGCCTTAACATCGCCATCGAAGGGAATGTGCTCCAGTACCGAAACCGAAAAGATCTTGTCGAAGTGCCCGTCGGCATAGGGAATATGCGCGGCCGCATCAAACACATCCGTGGCAACGGCCACCTTGGCGTTGTCGATGTAGGCCTGAAAGTCGCCCAGGAAATACTCTTCAAGATCCGCCGCAACCACGTTGCGGTATCCCGCTTCTGCATACAGCAGTGCAAGCAGCTTCGGGCTTGAGACATCCAGTATCCTGTCACTGCGCGAGGCTGCCAGAAGATGGTGGGTGAGGGGAAGCTCCATAATCCTCGCGTAGTTCATGGGCATTTTGTACCACTCGCGAAAGTGCTTTGTTCGCCGAACCCGGCTGTCGAAAAAGTTCTTCAGGACAAAGGCCACGGACCGATTGCGCAGCCGCGCCTGGATTTGGCGAATAGTGTCGAGCGAGGGCAGCGGCGATAGAGAAGTCAACGGAGGGGCTCCCTGAGTGCGGGGTTAACAGAAAGGGCTGCAGTGGAATTCAGGGGTTCTCGAAAAGAAATACTTTTTCGCCACGGAGCAAGCCGTAGCGCACGACGTCTTCGCCCTCGGCGGTGTGTTCTGCGCTCAGGTGCAATCCGCCCGACGCAATTCGCTCCCGAAAATCCCGCCCGTAGTATCGAACATGATCGCACTGGCCAAAATGAATCGTGCGCCCCTGGTCGTCGTGCACCGCGTCGTTCTCGTAGCTGTGGCTCCAGCCCTCAATGATCGGTACCTGACAGATCAGGGCGCCGCCGGGCCGCAGCACACGACAGAGCTCTTTGGAGGCCTTGCGGTCGTCGACGTGCTCAAGTACATGATTGGCAATAATGATGTCGCAGCTATCGTCCGGCAGATCCAGTGCCTCCATATTCAGCATCAGGTCTGCCTCGGTGAACAGATCTGCCGTTCTGTAGTGACGAAATCTCTCGCGGAACACGTTTTCGAGCACGGGCTCCGGGGCAAAATGGACAATCTCTGACTTGCTCTCGTCAAACTGCTCGATGCCCTGGCGATCGATCACCAGCATCAGCAAACGGTGGCGCTCCAGAGAGCTACAGCCGGGACAGCGCGCATCCTGTCTCAGGGGGCTTCCGAATACATCGAAATAGCCGCTATAACCACAGATACTGCACTCTCGCGACGCAACCGGCGCGATGGCCGCACGCAGTCTCAACAATGCATAGAGGGTCCGCTGCAGGGATCGCGGAAGAATCTGTTTGGCAATTTTGCGAATCATTGTGGGTACCTGGGTAGTGCGCAGGACCACGGCCCCTGACAAGGGTCCCTTTCTGACTGCGCTTGCGCTATAGGGTATCGCGATACCCCCGCCGGTCGCTATGAGACGTCATCGTTACTCGGCGCGCTCCGCCCCCAAAGACTGGTAAAATCAACGCAGTTCAGGGCGGCAGCTCACTCCGCACGGCATTTCACAGGCAGAGACATGGTCACCGGATACAAACACATTCGTATAATTGTTGCGCTTATGAAGGCGCGGGGAATTCGACACGTGGTGGTGTCGCCCGGCTCTCGGCATATGTCGCTGGTGAAGACTATCGAGGACGATCCATTTTTTCGCTGCTTTTCTGTCGTCGACGAACGTTCCGCCGCATATTATGCCGTGGGAATGACACTGGAATTGCGAGCGCCGGTTGCCATTTGTTGTACATCAGGGCAGGCAACGCGCAATTACCTGCCGGGCATGACCGAAGCCTACTACCGTCGGGCACCCGTGCTTGCTTTGACGGCGGACTACGAAGAAGTCTACGTCGGCCAGCAAAACATGCAGTCTGTAAGAGCCCTGGACATGCCATCCGATGCGGCTCTGGTATCCAGAGATCTGCCCGTTATCGAGAACCCCTACGACGAAGACCTGGTCGTGCGACGCGTGAACGAGGCGATGGACGCGTTGTTCGCACTAGACCCGGGTCCGGCGCATCTGAACTACCGGATTCGTGATCACCTGGTGGACGGCCCCGACGTTCTCGAGACGTTTCGCACGATCACGCGACATACCGTCGAAGACGGCCAGTGGCCGACGATCGATGCAAAGCGGGTGTTGATTGTAGTGGGGCAGCACCACCCCTTTGATACGCGTACCGAGAGCGCGCTGGGCGAGTTCGTCAGGACCTACGATGCGGCGGTGTACACCAATCACATATCCAACTACCGTGGTGCGGGTGCGGTGATGGGGAATCGTGTGCTCTCTAACGGTGCTCCCGCCGATTTGATGCCGGATCTGGTCATCACCCTGGGTGGCCACCTGGGCGACTACCCGCTTGATGGCGTGCTAAAGAGTCGCAAGATTGAGCACTGGCGCGTAGCCCAGGATGGGCAGTTCAGTGACTCCTACAACTCCCTGACGCGGGTTTTTCAGTGTTCGGAGGCTTACTTCTTCGCCCGGCTGGTGGCGGATTCAGCTGTGGCTGACGGTGACAGCGACGGCACGTTTCTGTCCGCCTGGTTGGCGGCGGCGACGGCGTTTGATACCGACATTGACCTTCCCCTGTCCCAGGCCAGGGTGGCGCAGGCTCTCGCACCGTGCCTGCCGGACGGGTCCCGGCTTCACTTTGGAATCCTCAGCAGTCTGCGGAACTGGGAGTATTTTGAGATACCTGCACAGGTTCACTGCTACGCCAATGTGGCGGGCTTCGGGATCGATGGAAGTTTATCCACCTTTCTGGGCCAGAGCCTGGTGACCGATGCGCTCTGCTTTATGGTGATCGGCGACCTGAGTTTCTTCTATGACATGAACTCCCTGGGCGTACGTCACGTTCGCGAGAATGTGAGGATTGTTGTGGTGAACAACAGTGGGGGGGGCGAATTCCGGATCTATACCAATCCGGCGGCCCGCTTTGGTGAAGCCGCGGCAGATCATATCGCGGCCCAGGGCCACTACG
>CAXBBA010000211.1:0-4843 GCA_963973805.1 uncultured Halieaceae bacterium
GTGCGATCGTTCAGCACGTAGCCGCTGTCATCGAGGATGCCGTCCTGGCCGTGGGTGGTGAAGGGGTCCAGGGCAACGTCCGTAATGACTCCCAGGGAGGGTTGGGCGGCCTTCAGTGCCCGCGTTGCGCGCTGGGCCAGGCCGTCCTCACTGTGGGCTTCTTCCGCCAGCAGGGATTTCTTTTCGGCGGGTACCACGGGGAACAGGGCCACCGCGGGGACACCGAGGGTCACCAGCTCGGCGGCGAGGTCCACGAGCAGGTCGATGCTCAGGCGCTCTACCCCCGGCATGGAGGGTACGGCTTCGCGCTGACCTTCGCCCTCGAGAACGAACACGGGATAGATCAGGTCGTCGGGGGTGAGGGCCGACTCCCTCACCAGGCGGCGGGCGAAATCCGTCGCCCGCAGGCGGCGCATGCGTGTGGCGGGGAAGGCGGCCCGGGTGGCGATAAAGCTCATGGTCACTGGCTCCTCAAAGTGCGGCGAAAGCCTGGCGGCTCGCCTCCAGCGTGGTGGCGATGTCGTCGTCCGTATGAGCCGACGACATGAAGCCCGCTTCGTAGGAGGCCGGGGCCAGGTACACACCGGCCTGCAACATGTGATGGAAGAACGCCGCGAAGCGTTCCGTATCGCAGGCCATGACTTCCGCGTAGTTGGTGACGCTGGCGGCGTCGGTGAAGAAACCGCCGAACATGGTGCCCGCGTAGTTGGTGGTAAAGGGGACGCCGGTTTCCGCCGCCGCCTGCTCCAGGCCCTCGCAGAGGGCTTTCGTGCGCGCAAACAGCGGCTCGTAGAAACCATCGCGCGCGATGATGTCCATGGTCGCCAGACCTGCCGCCATGGCGATGGGGTTCCCGGACAGTGTGCCCGCCTGATACACGGGGCCGAGGGGGGCGATCTGTTCCATGATCTCCCGCTTGCCGCCGAAGGCACCCACGGGCATACCGCCGCCGACGATCTTGCCCAGGCAGGTCAGGTCCGCCTCGAGGTCCAGGTAGCCCTGGGCGCCGCGAATTCCGAAGCGGAAGCCCGTCATGACTTCGTCGAGGATCAGCACGGCGCCGCTTTCGTTGCAGACCTCGCGCATGGCCGTCAGAAACTCCGGCGATGGCAGCACGCAGTTCATGTTGCCCGTGACCGGCTCCACGATCAGGCAGGCGATGCGTTCGCCATGTTCGGCGAAGGCCTGGCGCAGGCCGTCCACATCGTTGTAGGTCAGGGTGAGCGTATAGTCCGCCAGCGCCGCGGGCACACCGGGGGAGCTGGGGACGCCCAGGGTGAGAGCGCCGGAGCCCGCCTTGATGAGCAGGGAGTCGCTGTGGCCGTGGTAGCAGCCCTCGAATTTCACGATGACATCCCGCCCCGTGTAGCCGCGGGCGAGGCGGATCGCGCTCATGGTGGCCTCGGTGCCGCTGTTGACCATGCGGATCAGGTCCATGTTGGGCATGATCTCGCAGAGGCGGTCCGCCAGGGCGATCTCCAGTTCCGTCGGGGCGCCGTAGCTCAGGCCCCGCTCTGCCTGGCGGATCACGGCCTCGCGCACCTCCGGGTGGTTGTGCCCCATGATCATGGGTCCCCAGGACAGGACGTAGTCGATGTAACGCTGGCCGTCGACATCGAAGAGATAGGCGCCGTCCGCGCGATCGATAAAGACGGGGGTGCCTCCCACGGCCCGAAAGGCCCGCACCGGGGAGTTCACCCCGCCGGGAATATGGGTCTGGGCCCGGGAATACAGAGTTTCGGAACGACTCATGGTCTGCCTTGATGTAATTGGAGAATCAGGGCGCAAGCTTAGCGCATTGCGCTCGCGCTCCCCACGGTTTCAGAAGGGTTTGAGCACCACCAGGAACACAATGGCGAAGAGGAACAGGACGGGAACTTCGTTGAAAAAGCGATAGAACACATGGCTGTGGTCGTCGCTGTCCGCGTTGATGGCTTTGACGTAGCGGCCGCACTGAAAGTGGTACAGCACCAGAAAGCTGACGCCGGCGAGCTTCAGCCACATCCAGGTTGCGTGCAGGTAATAGCCGGCGTTGGTGCTGATCAGGGCGACGCCAAAGAAGATGGTCAGCACCATGAAGGGGGTGACGAAACGGTACAGGCGGCGGGCCATCACGGCGAGCTGCACGCGCGTCTCCCGATGTTCACTGGCCGCGTAGTACACAAAGATGCGCGGCAGGTAGAACAGACCGGCGAACCAGCAGACGACGAAGATGATGTGCAGGGCGCGAAGCCAGAGCATGGGCGTTCCTAACTGTTCAGGCGGTCCAGGGTAAAGCGTTCGATGCGGTCCCGGGTGACGATGCCCCGCAGGGTTCGCTGTCCGGCGCTGATGCGAGTGTAAACGGCAACGGCCTCGACGGTGCGGGCGCGCAGGATATCCAGTACCTGGCGCAGCGTCGCCTGTTCGGGAACCACGGCGATGCTCCAGCGGCGCAGGGAGGCTTCGGTGACATCCCGGGTCTCGCCATCTTCCGGCGGCAGGGTTTCGAGCCATTCCACGAGTTCCTTGCCCGCGACGACGAACAGCAGCTCCCCGTCGCGCTGGATGAGGCACCACTGGGGGATCTGCACCGTGAGCGTGCGATAGACCGCCGGACCGATGTTGCGGTCCAGGGTGACCACGCTGCTGTCGAGCACCGCGTTGACATCGGTGCGGTGCAGGAGCTGGTTGAGGGGGTCATCCGGCGCCAGGCGCAGCAGCTGGCGGAGCATGCTGCGGTGCACGGAGCGCTGGCGGAAGACGCTGGTGTTGACGAGGTGGGCAACAATGATGGCCAGCAGTGCGGGCATGGCCACGCTGGTGCTCTGGGTCAGCTCGATGGCGGCGAGGCAGGCCGCCAGGGGGGCTGCGAACACGGCGCCCATGGCAGCGGCCATGCCGACGATGACGTACAGGGTGGGATCGATGGCGATCTGCAGCCCTGCGGGATTGGCGTACAGCGGGGCGCCGATCAGGCCAGCGGCTCCTCCGAGGCAGGCGCCAACGAGCAGGATGGGGCCGATAAGGCCCATGGGCATGCCAAAGCCGACGGCGACCGCTGTGGCGAGGATCTTCGCGACGGCGATGACCAGCAGGGCCTGCAGCGCGAGCTCCTCGTAGAGGGCGCGGCCGAGCGTGTCGTAACCCATGCCGAGCACCTCGGGCACAAACAGGGCCAGGGTCCCCGTGAGCAGCCCCGCCAGGGCAAAACGCAGAAGCACCGGGCGATCCGTCAGCCGGGCGCTCAGGGTGCTGAGGCGAATGAAAGCCGCCGCCGCGGCGCCGCAGAGCAGCCCCAGCATGGCCAGGTAGGGGACCTCCCAGAGAGATGCCAGCTGGGCTCGGGGAATGTCGAAGAGCTCGGCGCCGCCACCGAGCTGATGACTCACCATCGAGGCGGTCACCGCCGACAGCACAACCGGTAGAAAGCCAGCGACGGTGTATTCGCTGACGATGACCTCCATGGCAAAGATCACCCCGGCCAGCGGCGTATTGAAGGCGGCGGCGATACCGCCGGCGGAGCCGCAGGCGATCAGGATCCGCAGGCTGTTGTTTGGCAGCGCCAGACGCTGGCCCACGACGCTGTTGATGGCGGCGCCCAGATGTACCCCCGGTCCTTCACGTCCTCCGGACTGCCCGGTGGCCAGGGCCACCGCTCCGCCGATGAACTGCACAACGGCGTTGCGTATGCGCAGCATGCCGTACTGCGTGTACAGGCGATTGATTACGTGGACGATGCCCACATTCCGGTCTTCGGGGCGCAGCGCGGAGAACGCGGCGCCGAGGACGAGCGCTCCCGCCACCGGGAGCACGAAGCGCTCCAGCATCGTGAGGGCTTCAAAGCCGTCCCCGCGCGCACCCACGCCCCACAGTAGCGCCAGCTGCACGATCGCCTGTTCAAAGGCGATGACGGCGGCACCGGAAAAAATCCCGGCCACGATGCCCAGCAGCGCGTAGGCGAGGGCGGACTCGTAGCGAGTGAGGGAGCGGCGGTATCGGCCGAAAACGAGCTGCAAGGGCAGGATCCCGGGTGAAAGTGCAGATGGTAGCAATTCTGCGCGGTGCTTTGGCGATATACTGCCGCGCTCGAACTGGAGGACAGAGGTCATGATCAGAGCAGCGATTGTCGGTGGAACCGGGTACACGGGTGTGGAGCTTGTGCGCCTGTTGCTGCGCCACCCCGATGTGGAGCTGGCGCTGATCACGTCGCGAGCGGAAGAGGGGCGGCGCATCGACACGCTGTTTCCGAATCTGGTCGGATTCACGGACCTTGCATTCAGCGCGCCGGACCCGCAGGTGCTCGGTGAGCTCGACGTGGTGTTCTTCGCGACACCGCACAATGTGGCCATGGCCCAGGTGCCCCAGCTGCTGGAAATGGGCGTGCGGGTTATCGACCTGTCCGCGGACTTCCGGATTCGCGATGCCGCCGTCTGGGAAGCCTGGTACGGCGAGCCCCATGCCTGCCCGGACTATATTCCCCGGGCCGTCTATGGCCTGCCGGAGAGGCATCGGGCCCAGCTTCGCGATGCGCAGCTCGTGGCATGCCCCGGCTGCTATCCCACGGCGGTGCAGCTGGGCTTTTCGCCGCTGCTGGCCGGGGACCTGATCGATCGCGGTTCGCTGATTGCCAACGCGGCATCCGGCGTTAGCGGTGCGGGGCGCCAGGCCAGGGTGGACAACCTGTTGTCCGAGGTCGCTGACAGCATGAAGGCCTACGGCGTTGCGGGTCACCGGCACCTGCCGGAAATTGAGCAGGGGCTGCAGGATGTGGCCGGGGCGCCCGTGTCCCTGACCTTTGTGCCCCATCTGGCGCCCATGATCCGGGGTATCCACGCCACGCTCTACGGGCGCCTGAACGAGC
>CAXBBA010000212.1:0-4813 GCA_963973805.1 uncultured Halieaceae bacterium
TCGAACTGCTGAGCCACGACGGCGGCGATGCCCCCGGCCTCGGCCTGCTTGATCACGGAACGCATCTTGGTGCCGAAGATACCGGCGGCCTTGGCGCGAGCCAGCAGCGCATCCAGCTCTGGCATGGGCTTCATCAGCTGCACGCCGCCGTCTTCATCCGCGAGGCCCTTGTCGACCTTGAGGAAGGGCACCACCTGCTTCTGTTCCCACAGATAGGCGGCCGTGGACTGGCCTTCGACCTCGCGATCCATGGTGTTCTCGAACAGGATCGCCCCGAGGATACGATCGCCGCCAAAGGCGGGGGAGGTCATGATGCGCGTGCGCATAGCGTGCACCAGATCGAACATCTCGGCATCGCTGCTGTAGGCATCTTCGTCAACGCCGTAGAGCCGCAGGGCCTTGGGCGTGCTGCCACCGCTCTGGTCCAGGGCGGCGATAAAGCCGGGCTTGCTACGTACCTTGTCTAGCTGCTGGTCAAAACTACTCACGGCGAACATCTCCCTTGTATGCAGTCGACGAGGTTTCCCGACCGGGGCCTCGGGGTAAAAGATCGGGCGGTATTCTAACAACCGGCCATGGCCCCGTGCGAGTCCCATCCCCAAAACCGCGACGACAGTCGCAGCGCTTATCCCCGGGCCGAGGTCCCTATCGGGAGCATTCAGTCAGCCAGCAGGCCCACCGTCAGAACGACAATCGCCAGGGCCTGGATCAGCGCCAGCATCTTCCAGAATCGCAGGGGGTTTTGCTCAAGGAGCGGTCGCATGCGCAATGGTTGGAACGAGGAGCTGGGACTTCGAAGGTCCGCGATGAATTCGCTGAGGGAGTCATAGCGACGCATGGGATCCCGGTGGCAGGCGCGGGCAAGAGCAAAATCCACCCAGTCCGGCACAGCCCCGGAGCCATCGGCGGCGGTGGCGTAGCTCAGGCGCTGCTGGTCCCGGCGGCTGCGCACCCGAGCCACCTCGGCACCGTAGGGAAGTCGGCCCGTCAGCATCTCGTAGACGATCACCCCCAACGCATACTGATCAGACCGCCAGCTGACGATATCGCCCGAGAGGTATTCCGGGGCTGTGTACTGATAGGTCCCTGGCATCACGCCAAACAACCCCGGGGCCGCTTCTTCGAGCCCGGCAACGGCGACGGAGCCCAGGTCAATGATCACCGCCGTACCATTGCCGTCCAGCATGATGTTCTCGGGGCGCAAATCCTGGTGGATCATCTCGCGCCGATGCAGCGCACGCAGGCCCCGAGAGATCTGCTCAGCGATAGCTCGCACCTCATCGAGGTCCGGACGCCGGTTGTCCGTCATCCACTGGCGCAGGGTTCTTCCTTCTATATATTGCAGCGCCACGTAACAGCTGCTGCGCTCGCCATGGTGCGCCGCCGCGGCAACCACATGGGGCGACCGGATGCGACGGGCAATCCACTCTTCGTAGGCGAATCGCTGCAGGTAATCCGGCTTGTCGTCGGCCTCGATGCCGGGAACCTTCAGAACGACGTGATTCCCTGCGGCGTCCCGGGCCAGGGCAAGCTGGCTGCGGGTCGTGTTATGAATCTCCCGAAGCACCTCAAAGCCATCGAGCTGGTCTCCGGGGACCAGGTTTTTCTGCGGCAGGGTGCCGAGGTCCGATATCGACAGGGGCGCGGCTGCGACGTCCACGGCATCGATGCGCAGCAACTGCACCGTCAGGTTGTCCTCGCTCCCCCCCGCCAGCGCGGCATCCGCTATCTGTTTTGCCGCGTCGTCCAGACTGGCGTTCTGCAGCGCCTGATGTATCGTCCGGGCATCGACGTGACCGTGCACTCCATCGGTGGTAAGCACAAATACGTCGCCTGCCTGGAAGGGAACACACTGATAGTCGATATCGAGAAATTCCCGTGCGCCCAATGCGCGGCCGAGGAGTTCCTGACCTTCGCCGTGATACGTCACATGATCGCGAGTTAACGCTTCGAGATTGGCGTTGCGCAGGCAACTGACGCGGCTGTCACCCACATGAAACACATGAGCTTCCCTGCCCTTGATAATCAGGGCAGAGAGGGTGCACACGAGGCCGTTGTTGAGATCGCTGATTCGCAGGCGACGACTCTGGGCAAAGAGCCAGCTGTTCGTCGCCTCCATAACCCGCCTTGCAGCGGTTTTCACGCTCCAGACTTCCGGCGTCGCGTAGTAGTCCGTGACCAGGGATTTCACCGCGGTCTCGGCGGCGACCTGGCTCGAACTGCTGCTACTGATGCCGTCGGCCACCGCCAACGTGATGCCTTTGACGCGGCCTTCCCAGCCATCGGGAATGCGCGCAGCCATACGGTCCTGATTGAGGGCTTTACGTCCTGCGCTGGAATACTGCCCCAGAGTTACGCGCAGGTATTCACCAGGCGTTGTAGCCAAGGAACTTACCCGACATCTCGATCTTCACCCTGTCTCCCCTGGCCGCCTCCACGCGGGAGATCGTCATATCGAAGTCGATGGCCGACATGATCCCGTCACCGAACTCCTCATGGATCAGAGCCTTGATCGTAGGCCCGTAGACACCCACGATCTCGTACAGGCGATAGATGCAGGGATCCGTCGGCACGGTCTGCTCCCAGACCTTGGTGGGACATTCTTCCAGCGCGGCCACGGCATCCTGCGGCAGCTGCAGAAATTCCGCGAGCTGTCCTGCTTTATCGGAGGGCATGGCCTGCATACCCATTGCCGCCGAATGGGTCCACACGGGGGACATGCCGATGGCCTCGGCAATGTCGTTCCAGCCCAATTGCTTTTCGCGCTTTTTCTTGATGATCAGCGCTGTCACATCTTCTTTTTCCAGCGCCGTAGAAATACCTGAGTTGCTCATGCTACCTCCGAAAACGGAAGCACCTCCCACGAATCAGGCGAGAGGTGCTCCGGGTAATCAGGTTTGAATCAGCGAACGGTGATTCAGTTCGCCACGGGGACCGGTGACTCGACTCCCTCGACGACGGGCACCGCGCGACGCGACGGTGAGGTCTTGTAGTGCGTCGAGTAAATCATCGCGCCGACAAAGGTCAGACCACCCACGAGGTTGCCAATCACCGTGGGAAGCTCGTTCCAGAAGATGTAGTCCATCAGGGTGAAGTTGCCGCCCAGCATCAGGCCGGAGGGGAACAGGAACATGTTGACAATGGAGTGCTCGAAGCCGAGGTAGAAGAACACCAGGATCGGCATCCACATGGCCATGATCTTGCCGGATACGGAGCTGGACATCATCGCAGCTACCACGCCCGTGGATACCATCCAGTTACACATAACCGCGCGCACAAACAGTGTGAGCATTCCCGCCGCCCCGGCGTCGGCGTAGCCCACAGTGCGGCTCTCGCCGATCACACCGATCTTCTGCCCGATGGCGTTCGGTGCCTCACTGAATCCCGTGGTGAAAATAATGGCCATGAATACGGCAACGGTGAAGGCGCCACCAAAGTTGCCAACAAACACCAGGCCCCAGTTGCGCAGAATGCCGCTGACGGTGACCCCCGGGCGGCGATCGATCAGAGCCAGCGGACACAGGGTGAACACCCCCGTCAGCAGATCGAATCCCAGGAGGTACAGCGTGCAGAAGCCCACGGGAAACAGCAGCGCTCCGATGAGGAACTGCCCCGTGTTCACTGCAACGATAACGGCGAAGGCTGCCGCCAGCGCCAGAATCGCCCCTGCCATGTAGGCGCGAATCAATGTGTCCTTGGTCGACATGAAGATCTTTGCTTCCCCCGCGTCCACCATTTTCGTGGCGAACTGAGCCGGTTCGATGTAAGACATTGTGTTCTCCTCTGCGCGGCACCTGCCATCGCAATGCTCATTCAAAATTTCGATGCATCCAGCTGACAAAAATCCGGGGCATAAAAAAACGCCCGTGGCAGCCTGGATACCTGGTGCTTTGGAAAGCGACCGGTTTCCCGCTGTCACGAGCGCCATTGCCCGAACCCGGATGTTTAACAAACTGGTATGCGTCACATACCCGGAGAACTTGCAGCAGGTTCTGTGCCAACACCCTGAAGACGCACCAATGGCGCTCTTCCTTCTCTATATGCCTAACGCGAAAATCGCGGCGAACCCTGTATTTACAGGGGTTTTCCGCACTTATTGCGTGCGCTTGCACCACGCAAAAGCACCAAAGGGGAGCGTGCGACCACGAATTGGCGAAGAGCGACACCGAGTGACGCACCTCTTCGAGGACGATCAAAAAAATAATTCACGACCCGTCGCAGCCGGGTGCAACGTCAGCAAAACCCTGCCTCGGGACGCATTTTGTCCGGCTCGTCCGGAAGCGCAAACGCGATACGCAAATAAATTTCTGGCGTATATATTGCTGTCGGCTCGCTCTGCAGTACCCGGAGTTTTCTCACCAAGGAGTATGCAAAATGACTAGCAATCCCAGAAAAACCCAGACTGAGCCTCGACTCAGGCGGGCAATTTTTCCCCTCGTTGCCCTCACCATGAGCACGCCTTCGATGGCCGAAGACGTGCTGACCACGGCCCTGAAATCGGGCAAACCCCTGTTCGCCATGCGCGGACGCGTGGAACTCGTCGACGACGAGTCCAACACCCTGGACGACGCAACGGCATTCACCGTTCGCACATTTTTCGGCTACGAAACCGGCAGCGTAAACGGTTTTTCTGCCCGCATAGCCGCGGAAAACGTGACGCACCTGATAGACGATTTCAATGTGCCGGGAGAGCCCTCATCCGGTTATGACGTCGTGGCCGACCCCCAGGGAACGGAGATCGACGAGGCGTTCCTTCGGTATCAGAGCGAAACTACGACGGTTACCGCAGGCCGCCAGTATCTGACCTACCGCA
>CAXBBA010000213.1:0-4805 GCA_963973805.1 uncultured Halieaceae bacterium
CTGTTGATAGAAATCGCCGGAGAATTCGATTCCGTGGATCGCGTCGCATCGGTAATCGTCCGCGCCGGGGCCCTGGGCGCATCGGTCACGGTGGGAGATCTCGCGCGGGTGTACCGTGCCCGCCAGACGCCGCCCCAGGCTATGGCCCTTACCCAGGGGCAGCCGGGAATCCTCATCGGCATCGCCATGAACGAGGGCCTCCAGGTCGATAAGTGGAGTCGCTCCTTCGACCAGTTCCTGGAGGACTACCGCGGCCGCGCCCCCGCCGGAATCAGCATCAGCACAAGCTATGACCAGTCCGGCTATACGCGGACGCGTCTGACGGAGGTCATGACCAACCTCGCCATCGGCGTCACCCTCGTACTGCTGGTACTGCTGTTTACCCTGGGCATTCGCGCTGCCGCAGTAGTCGCCGTGGTGCTGCCCCTGTGCACCCTGCTTTCGCTGTTGTGCATGTACGTCATCGATCTGCCCATCCACCAGATGTCCGTCACGGGCCTGGTGGTGGCTCTGGGATTGCTGGTGGACGGGTCCATCGTAATGACGGACGAGGTGCGCAAACGCCTCCTCGACGGCGCCGCCCCCCTGGATGCGATCGGCGCCGCCGTGTCGCGCATGCGCGTCCCCCTGCTTTCGTCCACCGCCACCACGATTCTCGCCTTTCTGCCCATGGTGTTACTGCCCGGACCCGCCGGGGACTTTCTGGGTTCCATCGCCAAGGCGGTGGTCATCATGCTCAGCGCATCGCTCATTCTCGCCCTCGTCATCACACCCGTGCTCGCGGCACGCCTGCTACCGGGGGGCCTGGTAAAAACCGGCCACTGGTGGGAAACGGGCATCGCCAGCGGTGCGATGGGACAGGCCCTTACCCGAGCCCTCAAATGGGCGGTGCGCTATCCGGCCGGTTCCGTAGCCCTAGCGCTGGCACTGCCCCTGGCGGGTTTTCTTTCCTTTCCCACGCTCACCGCGCAGTTTTTCCCCGGTACGGACCGGGACCAGATGGTGCTCCAGGTCACCCTGCCCCCGGGACGTTCGATCTACGATACGCAGCGCCTGGTCGGTGAACTGGATGCGCGATTGCGCCGCGAATCGCTGATCCGGCACATCGACTGGACCCTGGGCGAAAGTCCTCCGCAGTTCTACTACAACCTGATACGCACCCGCGAAGGGCTTCCGGGCTTTGCCCAGGCCATGGTGCTGACGAAGGATGAGAACCAGACCGACGACCTCATCCGGCGCCTGCAGAGGGAACTCGACGAAGCGTTTCCCGAGGCCCGCATCGTCGTGCTGGGCATCGATCAGGGACCGCCGGTGGCCGCTCCCCTGGAAGTGGAAATCTTTGGCGAGAACCTCGAAATGCTCCGGGATCTCGGCGAGGAGTTTCGCCTGCGCATTGAGCGCGTCCGCGACATCACCCACAGCAACACCAGCCTCGTGGCCGGCGCACCGAAGCTTGTCTTCGAACTGGACGAACAGCGGGTGCGCATGGCCGGACTGGACCTGGCCAGCGTCGCCGACAGTCTCGACGGTGCCCTGCGTGGCCGCATCGGCGGCGAGATACTCGAGGGAACGCAGCGCCTGCCAGTGCGGGCGCGCCTGAGCGAGGCCGACTGGTCGGACCCCGAGCAGATCGCGAGCATTCGCCTGCCCCTGCCCACGTCCGACGGCGACCAGCGCACGCTGCAGAGCATCAGCCTGTCGACGCTGGGCGATTTCGAGCTGCGACCGGCGAACAGCCCCATTACGCGCAAGAACGGCTCGCGGGGAAATACGGTGCAGGGTTTCGTTACCCGGGGCGTGCTCACCGAAGAGGCTCTGAAGGAACTCCAGGGCATCCTCGCGCTGGATCCCGTAGCCATGCCCGCGGGCTACCGCTACCAGTTCGGCGGCACCTCCGACGCGCGGGCAAGCGTTGTAGAAAAAATAATCGCGCCCATGGGCATGGTTGTCGCCGCGCTGATCACCACCATTGTCCTCACCTTCAACTCCTGGCGCCTGTCGGCGGTGGCATTCACCGTATTCGTGCTCTCCATGGGCCTGAGCCTGCTGTGCCTGGCGGTGTTCCGCTACCCCTTCGGGGTCCAGGCGCTCATCGGCGTCATCGGCTCCATCGGCGTATCGATCAATGCCGCGATCATCATACTCACCGCGCTCCAACTGGATCGGGGCGCGATGAACGGTGATACCGACGCGGTCGTCAACGTGATCATGGATTCGAGTCGCCACATTGTCTCGACCACCATCACGACCTTCGGTGGCTTCCTGCCCCTGATTCTGGAGGGCAGCCAATTCTGGCCTCCCTTCGCCATGGCCATTGCCGGTGGCGTACTGCTGTCGACGGTGGTGTCCTTTTTCTACATTCCGCCCATGTTTTTGCTGGTCTATCGCCGCCGACACCGGCGCAGGGCAACGCCCGCCCCCGCCGTGCTGGAGTCCGTGGCATGAGCGCCAAGGTATCGCGCAGCTACCACCATGGCGATCTGCGCAACGCCCTGATCATTGCCGCCGCGGAGCTGATCGAGGAGCTGGGCAGCCTCAACTTCACGATGGCCGATGCGGCCCGTCGTGCCGGTGTCAGCAATGCGGCACCCTACCGCCACTTCCGGGACCGGGATGCGCTGCTCGAGGCCGTTACGCAGTTGGGCTTCTACGTCCTGGGAGAGTCGTCCCAACGCATCGCGCAGAGTCACCCGCGTGGCAGCCTGGAAGGCATCATCGCCCTGGGGCACAACTACGTGACCTTCGTGCAACAAAAGGCCGCGTTCTACGACCTCATGTGGGGAGATATCGGCACCCGCTCCATGGACGACGAACGGTTTAACAAGGCAGCCTCGGGCTTCTATGTGCTGTCCGACGCGGTGGAAGCCTATCTGCAAAGTCGGGGTATCGAAGGGGTGGACAAACTCGATATCGCGGTAAAGCTCTGGGCGCTGGTCCATGGTTTGGCGGCGGTTTCGATGAGTGGCAAACTGGCCCAGTTCCACCCCGAGGCCGACGTGCCCGCCATGCTCGATAGCGCCACGCGCCAGTTCTTTGCCGGGCTCAACCCAGACCCGGGGCGCGACGGCGGCGGGCGCTGACCCTGACTCCCCGATCGTTGACGCGGCGAAATTCCGTGATTGACTCAACCGGGCCTTGGGTGCAGGGTTTCGCCATGATTCGCGCGCTTTTTCCAGTTCTGTTGCTGTCGCTGGTGGTACTTATTGTACCGCCGCCTGCGCTGGGTGATGAGCCCACAGCCTACGTCTCCACGGTGGTTCGCGAAGCATTTGCGGTGCGCCATTTCGATGACATTCGGCTGCCCCAGGGCACGGTTCGTGCGGTGCACGTCGGCAGCCGGGGCTTTCTCTGGGTGGGAACGCGGGAAGGCCTCGTACGCTACAAATCCGGACGGCAGCACATATTCCCCCAGAGCACCGACGGCATCACGGGACTGCCGTCGAACATGATCAACATGATTCACGAAGACCCCCGGGGCAACATCTGGGTCGCCACGGATCGCGGGGTCGCCGTGAAGAGGCCCGAGGAGCAGGACTTTCGCGTTGTCACCCGCTCCGACGACGACCGGGAGGAGCAGCTCGATATCGCCTATTTTGCGCCCTCGTCCCAGGGCCTGATCGCGGTCAGCGCGAGCGGGGATCTTCTGTTGGTGACGCCGGACGGCTGTCGCTATCTACGCCAGCGCGGTGGTGGCCCCTACCCCCTGTTGACGGAGACGCGCCCGGTCACGGCGGAGCTGGTGGGTGACACGCTCTATATCGGCACCGTTGAAAGCCGCCTCTATGAGATAGCTCTGGAGGAGATGGCTTTCACCGTCACGTCGGTAACAGTAACCGATAGTCCCATCGTCGAACTTGAATGGAGCGAGGGTCGCCTCATGTGGCTCGAGCGGGACAACGGTCTGGTGTGGCGCAATGCGGACGACACTCTGGAGCGCTGGAACCCCCTGGACGATGAGAGCCAGAGCTACTACCGCGCCATGGTCGCACGCTCCCCACGCAGCCTCTGGCTGGCCGCCGGCCCCAACGTGATTCGCGTGCGCGGGGACCAGACCGACGTGGTACGTCTTCCCGGCCGCGGAAACGAAGTCCGCTCCATCACCCGGGATCGCACGGGCAACATCTGGATCGGCAGCTACTACGGTCTCTATTACGGCCTGGACACGGACTTCAACAGCATGCAGACCGCCGCCACTTACGACGCGGGAGTCGTGTCTTCCCTTGCAGCGAACAGCAGGGAGCTGTTTATCGGCGGTCAGAATCTCTGGGTGGGCGATACGGAAGCCAAGCGTTACACCGAACTCTCATCCCGTTACCCCGCGGGAGCCATGGATGCGCTGCGCGTGGACCCCCAGTCCATCGCCCAGGACCCCGTGACGGCGCTCTCCGCGACCGATGAATTGCTCCTGGTGGGCTACTTCGTCGGCGGTCTGGACGTCGTTGACCTGCAATCCGGCGCCGTCACGCCGGTCACCCGAGCCGGCCCCGGTGGCCCAACCCTGGACGATGTCGGAATCAGCAGCCTGCTGCCCATCGGCAATCGGCGATGGCTGGCCACGATGTATCTCTACGGTCTGGTGGAAATCACGGCGGAGCCCCAAAGAGGCCAGGCGCCCCGCGTCAGTCTGCGCAAGCTGGCGGATCAGCCAACGCTTATCGGCGTGTACCGCATCGACGAATCACGCTTTCTTGCGGTCGGTGAGAAGTATCTGTTCGTGGTGGACAGGGCGGGTGATGGCACCTACGACTTCAGGCGATTTGAGTCCGAGCCCCCCGGACTGGTTTTCGCCGTCGCTGCCGACGGCG
>CAXBBA010000214.1:0-4802 GCA_963973805.1 uncultured Halieaceae bacterium
GGTGACTACTCAAGCATGGGGCAAAAGGGCTCATTTGCGGATTACGGTCCAGGCTGGGCCACCGCCGCCAATACACCCAACGCCTACTACAAAACCTACTCGACGGAAGGTGGCGTGCGCGTACCGTTTATCGTCTGGTATCCAAAGAGCATCACTGGCGGTCGGCACAGTACTGCCTTCACCTACGTCAAGGACGTCTTTGCCACACTGCTGGACGCCGTGGATATCACCATGCCCGATGCGACCTATGGGGACCGCGAGGTGTACGCCCCCGACGGAGTCAGTGCCTGGCCGCTGATGACCGGAGAACGCGATACCGTGCACGCCGATGAAGAGACCGTAGGCTATGAACTCGCCGGTAGCGTCGCGATGTATCGTGGCGATTTCAAGCTGAGTCGCAATCCGTCCCCCAAAGGGACCGGAGCGTGGGAACTCTACGACATCATCAAGGATCCCGGTGAAACGCAGGACCTCGCTGCCCAGCACCCGGAAGTTGTCGATGAACTGGCCCGGGCCTACGACGAGTATCAACGGAAAAATGATATTGTGCCCGTTCCTGATGATTACGATCCCATCGTCCAATTGGTGAAGAATTCATCTCATGGCGCAACACACTAAACTCGCTTTCGCGCTCATCGCCGGGGGAGCCATTTTTGCCCACCTCTGCCAGCCGGCGCTGGCGGAGGAATCAGAAACCCGCCACGAATCGGGAAACACGCTCGGCGTGTTTCTTGGCGATACCACCGAAGACCGCCGGGAAGGGGCCACTCTGGGACTGGAGTTCGAACATCGCTTCAGTGAACACTACGGAGTGGGGGTCACAGCGGAACACGTTGTGGGGGACTTTGACACCAACGTTCTGGCCATTCCCGTGGCGGTGCACAGCGGACCCTGGAAGCTCTACGCGGGACCGGGCATGGAGTATTCCCATGGCCATGGAGAGCCTCTGCTGCGCCTCGGCGCGGAGTACGGATTCCATGTCGGGGAGTATGAAATCTCACCGCAGGTCGATGTGGACTTCGTCGACGGAGAGCGCCTGCTGGTCTTCGGTCTGGTATTTGCCCTGGAACTCTGAGACCTGAGGCGGCATCCGCCGCCCGCGTCCCTCGGCGTTACTCGGCGTTGCTATCGTCCCGCGCCGCGCCGCGGTACTGCTCGGCCAGATGACGCTTGTAGAGCTTGCCGTTGTCGAGGCGCGGCAACGCTTCATGAAAGTCGATGGAGCGCGGCAGCTTGACGTGGGACAGGCGATCCCGCAGCCACTCCATGAGCTCAATGGCCACCTCATCGGTGGCATCGGCCCAGTTCTGGGGCTGAATCACCGCCTTCACTTCCTCACCGAACTCCTCATCGGGAACGCCGAAGACAGCAACATCCGCTACCTTGTCATGGGTAATGAGCAGGTTTTCCACCTCCTGGGGGTAGATGTTCACGCCACCACTGATGATCATGAAGTGCTTGCGATCCGTGAGATAGAGATAGCCCTCGTCATCCAGGTAGCCCACATCACCGGTGGTGGCCCAGCCGCGCTCGTTGTAGGACTCTGCGGTCTTCTCCGGTTCATTGTGGTATTCGAAGGACGCCTGGGACCCACTGAAATAGATCGTGCCGATCTCACCCGCAGGCAGTTCCAGGCCCTCGTCGTCCACAATGTGCACTTCTCCTACCATCGCCCGGCCCACGGAGCCCTTGTGCTGGAGCCACTGTTCCGAGTCAATGAACGTCGCGCCGGCGCCTTCGCTGGCGGCATAGTACTCTACGATCACCGGCCCCCACCAGTCGATCATCCGTTCCTTGGTCTCGACGGGACAGGGTGCGGCGGCGTGAATCGCAAACTGCATTGAGCTCACATCGGAGGCCGCTCGCACCTCCTCCGGCAGCTTTAGCATGCGCACAAACATGATCGGCACCCACTGGCTGTGGGTGACACGATGTTCCTCGATCAACGCCAGGGCCCGCTCCGGGTCGAATTTTTCCATGATGACGCTCGTTCCCCCAAGGAATATGGTCATCATGTTGTAGTGCAGAGGCGCGGCGTGATAGAGCGGCGCCGGCGACAGGTACACGGTCTCCTCACTGAAGCCAAATGCTCCACCAAGGGCGACTGCGAGCCCCGGCGGCGCGTTCACATCATCCGACGTGGGTGCAACATAGACGCCCTTCGGCTGGCCTGTGGTACCCGAGGAATAGAGCATGGGCACGCCATTGAATTGATCGGCAATGGGCGTGGATTCTTCGCGGTCCGCCGCCTCTTCCCAGGACTCGAAACCCTCGCGAATTCCGCCGACCATCAATCGATGCTCGACGCCGGGGACCTGGGCGACCGCCGCCCCTGCCACATCGGCCATTTTCGCCGAGGCGATAAACAGCCTGGCACCACAGTTTTCCAGAATATAGGCCGTTTCCTGGGCGCGAAGATGGCTACTGATGGGCGTGTAAACCAGCCCGGATCTCTGCGCCGCCCAGCAGACTTCGAGGAACTCGTGGCGGTTCTCCATCATGAGAGCGATGTGATCCCCCTTTTTCAGTCCGAGGGATCGAAACAGCTGGGCGCCTTGATTCGAACGCTCGTCCAGCTGGCGATAGGTAACCATCTCGCCGTTGCCCATGATAATGGCGGGCTTGTGGGGATAGGTGCGGGCGGTTTCCGATGGGTGAGGCATACCACAGATCCTTTTATTTTCGGTAATCAGCAAGGCCCGATACTATAGAAAAGCGATGGCCTCAGGTACTCTGGACATCTTCTGCCGGGACCTGTTTTTTCCGGCAGCTGGTCCCCGGTACAGGACACCCGGTTAGAAAGGAACGTCTTTCCATGAACGCTGAGTTACTTTCTCTGTCACCTGCCGAATTGCGCAGCCGGATACGCAACGGCGTGCTCCGCGGCAACACCTCGGGCCTGGCTCCGGGCTTTGTGCAGTGCAATCTGGCGATTCTGCCCCAACATCTGGCTGCGGATTTTCTGGCCTTCTGCCAGGCCAACCCCAAACCCTGTCCGCTCGTCGCCAGCAGTCCCGTACCCGGGAACCCGGGACTCCCGGAGCTGGGAGAACTGGACCTGCGCACGGACCTGCCAGCCTACCGCGTCTTCCGCCATGGCGAACTGGTCGAGGAACGCCACGATATTCGGGACCTCTGGCAGGATGACTTTGTTGCCTTTGCCCTGGGGTGCTCCTTCTCCTTTGAGGAGGCGCTCATCGCCGCGGGCGTGGAAGTTCGCAACATCTCCCAGGGTGTGAACGTGCCGATGTATCGCACCAACATACCCTGTAGCCCCCGGGGTCCGTTCAAGAGCACCATGGTGGTGAGCATGCGCCCCATGCTCGCCGCAGACGCTATCCGCGCCGTGCAGGTTTGCAGCCGGTTTCCGGCGGTACATGGCGCCCCGGTGCACCTCGGGGACCCTGCCCTGATCGGCATTGGGAATCTGGAGCAGCCGGACTTTGGCGATGCGGTAACCTTACGCGAGCACGAGTTGCCCGTGTTCTGGGCCTGCGGCGTGACCCCCCAGGTCGCCCTCGAGAATGCCGCGCCGGACCTGGCCATTACCCACAGCCCGGGCTGCATGCTCATCACGGACAAACGCAACGCCGAACTGGCGGTGCTCTGACAAGGCAGGACGAAGGACGCTGCACATGCTGCTGAACTGCGATCTGGGCGAAAGCTACGGCAACTGGACCATGGGTATGGACGCCGAGGTGATGCCATTTCTGGATCAGGCCAATGTCGCCTGCGGCTTCCACGGCGGTGACCCCCTGACGATGGAGAAAACCCTCGTTCTGGCAAAGGAGCATGGCGTTTCCGTCGGAGCCCATCCCGCCTATCCGGACCTGGTGGGCTTCGGGCGTCGCTCCATGAATCTTTCCCGGCACGAGCTGCGCAGTACCCTCCTCTACCAGGTCGCCGCCCTGGACGGCATGGCACGCACCGTCGGTGTTGCTCTGGACTACGTGAAGCCCCATGGTGCGCTGTACAACGACATGATGGCGGACGACGATCTCCGCGGCCTGATTATGGAGACCATCGCCAGCTATCCGGCACCGCTGCGCCTGATGCTCCAGGCCACCGCCGAGACCGAGGTCCTGCGCGACGAAGCCCGGTCCCGCGGTCTGGAGCTGTGGTTTGAAGCCTTCGCGGACCGTTGCTACGACGACGATGGCCGCCTGCTGTCCCGGAGCAAGAGCGGCGCCGTGCACGACCGGGAGCGCATGCTCGAGCAGGTGCAGCAGCTGACCACCGACGGCAGCGTCACCACCGTCAGCGGCCAACGCCTGCCATTGCAGGTCGACACGCTGTGCGTCCATGGCGACAACGCAGAAGGCGTACAGGCAATTCGGGAAATTCGCGACCTGCTGCGCCGTGGCTGATTTCCCCCAGATTCACTGTGCCGGCGAGGCGGCGCTCATCGTCTACCTGGATGGGCAAAGTTCACCACGAGTGTCTGCCCGGGTCCAGGCGCTCGCCCGGGCGCTGCGTGAGACCGCGCCGACCCTTCTTGTGGATCTGATCCCCTCCTACGCATCGCTGCTGGTGCTGTTCGATCCCATGCAAAGCGATCACTTCCATATGCGTCGTTTGCTGCGGGAGCTCCTCTCGGACGCCGTCGCCCGGACCGAAGAGAGCGATGGGCGCCTCGTGGAACTCCCCGCCTACTACCATCCCGACGCGGGCGAGGACCTTCTCCGTCTCGCCGATGAGCGCCAGATGGACTGGGAGGAAATCGTCGCCATTCACGCCGCGCAGGAGTATCGCGTCTATGCGATCGGTTTTGCGCCGGGCTTTGCCTACCTCGGTGATGTGGA
>CAXBBA010000215.1:0-4791 GCA_963973805.1 uncultured Halieaceae bacterium
TGGCGAAGCCATTGACGATAACCGTTACCACCGGCTGGCGAACATACTCGGCGTAGGCCTTTTCGATATCCCGGGCGAGGTCCGTTGAAGTCTTGCCGCTCGCTTCCATGTCTTCGACCAGACGCGTCGTCAGCTTGCCGTCGGGGCGAACGATACCGGAGGTCGTAAGCTCCGGGTTACCCCACACAAAAATCTCCATGGTGTCACCGGGACCGATGACGTAATTGTAGTCCGGCGCTTCAAAGCGCTGCGTTTCATTTATCGTGGGCTTGGACCCGCAGGCCGCGAGAAATACCATTGCGACCAATGCCATCACCAAACGGGTGTGGCTCAACGCCCCCGCTACCCCCTGGAATACCTTCACGCTACCCATGCCAGCTCTCTCCCCTGTGGTTTACTGGAATTCACGCAGCAGCCAGTGTAGCTCCGGCGCCGCATGAAAACCAAAGAAAATACCCTGCCGCTCTATCCCTGTGACCAACATCACAGGGAAAGGTCGCCATTTTACAATCGCCACACCGGCACGCCCTTCTGCGCCAGCTCGTCGCGATCCAGAACACTCTTTACATCAACTACCACACCGTTCTCCACGAGCAGCGGTGCGATACCGTCCACCCCTGCATCCAGGTACTGGGCATGGGGTACGGCGAAAATCACCGCCGGTGCCGGCTCCAGTTGCTCCCACGGCACCAGATCCACGCCATACTCTTCTCGCGCTTCCTCTGCCGACGCCAGGGGGTCCGCAACCTGCACCTCGATCTGGTAGCTCTCCAGTTCCCTGATGATGTCCTCGACCCGGGAGTTTCTCAGGTCGGGACAGTTTTCCTTGAACGTGAGTCCAAGCACCGTAACACGCGATCCGGCGATAGCATGGTTTCTCGCCGCCATCTGCTTCACGGTCTGCTCGGCGATAAATTTGCCCATGCCATCGTTGGTCATGCGACCGCCGAGCACCACCTGGGGATGATGTCCCACGCTCTCGGCCTTGTAGGTGAGGTAATAGGGATCGACACCGATACAGTGCCCGCCGACCAGGCCGGGCCGGAATGGCAGGAAGTTCCACTTCGTTCCCGCCGCCTCGAGCACGTCGAGCGTGTCGATACCCAGGCGATCGAAAATCATCGCCAGTTCGTTCATCAGCGCAATATTCAAGTCACGCTGGGTGTTTTCGATGACCTTGGCGGCTTCGGCAACCTTGATGGTGGCGGCGCGGTGTACCCCCGCCTCCACGACGGTTTCGTATAGCGCGGCGACGCGATCGAGGGTTTCCGGCGTATCGCCCGAAACCACCTTGGTAATGGTCTCCAGGCGGTGAACCTTGTCGCCGGGATTGATTCGCTCGGGTGAGTAACCCACAAAGAATCCGGAGTCGGCAGCGCCGCTACCATCGCGTCCTGCCCAGGGCATTCCCGAGCCCGCTTCCAGCAGCGGCACACACACCTCTTCGGTGCAGCCGGGGTAAACGGTGGATTCAAAGACCACGATGGCGCCCGCCTTGATATGGGGGGCGATGGAACGGGTAGCACCTTCGAGGGGGCTGAGGTCGGGGCGATGCGCGTGGTCGATGGGAGTGGGCACCACCACCACCACGACGTCCGCATCTGCGACGCCCTGGGCGCTGCTGGTGAACTCGAGCAGGGTGGCTGCAGCGAGCTCCTCACCAGAGACTTCGCCACTGGGATCAAAACCGGTGCGGTACTGGGCCAGCTTCTCTTCGTTCAGGTCGATGCCTACGGTCCGCATATGGCGACCAAAAGCGACGGCCAGGGGTAATCCAACATATCCTAAGCCAACGATCGCCAGCGTATTCGGGCCCTGGGCCATGAAGTACTCCCTCACTATTCGGTTTGCGAATCAAGCATTTTCGCGCGCAGCGAAAGTGCCTCGGTGCGTTTACAGCGCCGCGGCCTGAGTATAGGGTAAGCGCCTCTTCCCGGTCATGCATGAAGCGTGACGGAAGCCGCAAGTTTTCAACGCATCAGGACCCTGGCAGAGGATGACCTTGGCGTGATCGATATTGGTCTGGTTTCCTACGGCATTGCCGCCCTCAGCTATGGTGTGCTCGCCACCCTTCTCCTTCGGCAATGGAAAAGCCCCGTAGGGCCGTCGGTATTCCTCGCCAGCCTCCTCACCGCAAGCTGGGCCGGACTGGTCGCCTGGGGCACGACCCTGGAATATCCCCCCATCGCCGCGATGCAGACCCTCGAGCTCTGCCGCAATGGCGCCTGGCTTCTGCTGCTGCTCCAGCTCAACAGTCTGCAAAGTGGCGGTAACTCCTGGACCTATAGCGGCTGGCACTGGCGCCCTGCAGCAGTGCTGGTTTTCGGGGCATCTCTGCTGATCCTCTGGGTTCCCCGTCTTCCGCTCTCGCTGCCTGTCTCGCTCCGCGCCCTGCTTATCGATGCGCAGCTCAGCATCTGGCTGCTACTGTCCATCGCCGCCCTGCTGCTGGTCGAACAGCTCTACCGCAATGCCAGCCCGACGGGCCGCTGGAGTTCCAAGTTCATTTGCCTGGGCATTGGCGCGATCTTCGCCTACGACTTTTTCATGTATGCCGAAGCCCTGCTGTTCCGGCAGCTGAATGCGGAGCTCTGGCGTGCGCGGGGCCTGGTCCTCGCCGCGGCCGTTCCGTGGCTTGCGGTGGGGATGGTGCGCCACCAGGCATCCCAGATAGACCTCCACGTCTCGCGCCAGGTGGTCTTCCACAGCGTGACCCTGGTCGCCACGGGGCTGTACCTGCTGTGCATGGCCCTGATCGGCTACTACCTCCGGTACAAGGGTGGCGACTGGGGCGGCGTGCTGCAGCTCGCCTTCCTGGCGACGAGCAGTGTTCTTCTTCTTAGCATTCTCTTCTCCGGTCGCGTTCGCGCCAACGTCCGGGTATTCCTCGACAAGCACTTCTTCAGCTATCGCTATGACTACCGGGAGGAGTGGCTGAAGTTTACCGAGTCCCTCGCCCGCCTGTCGGACGACGTGCCCAGGGGCATCATCGAGATCATGTGCCCCCTGGTGGGCTCATCGGGTGGCCTGCTGTTTGCCCAACAGCAGGAGCGCTTTACCTGCATCGGCAACTATCACCTCCCCATCACCCCCGAAGGGCTCGGAAATGTACCCGCATGGTTGAAGGAAACCGGCTGGGTCGTGGACCTGAACGAGTGGCGCCGTCACCCGGAGATCTACAACGGCCTCGAAATCCCGGACTGGCTCGCCGAGCGGGATGACCTGTGGCTGCTGGTTCCCCTCGTCTTCCGCGATCAGATTATCTCAACCCTCGTACTCAACCGGGCGGAGCTGAAAGACAGTCTGAACTGGGAGGATCGCGACCTGTTGAAGACCGCCGGTCGCCAGGCGGCCACCCATCTAGCCCAGTACCTCGCCAGCCAGGCGCTGGTGGAGGCGAGGCAATTTGACGCCTTCAATCGTCTGTCCGCCTACGTGGTCCACGACCTCAAGAACATCCTCGCCCAGCAATCGCTGCTGATTGCCAACGCCGATCGCCACAAGCACAACCCGGCCTTTGTGGACGACATGCTCACCACTGTCGCCAATTCCGTCAATCGCATGCAGCGCCTCATGGAGCAGATGCGCAGCGGTCTGCGAGGACAGAACGCGACCACCGTGCAACTCGATGCACTGCTGTCCCAGATCAGCCAGGAGCGGAGCAGCGCGTCGCCTACGCCGACGCTGGACCTTCCCGATTCCGAACTCCGCGTGACCGCCGACGCGGAACGCCTCGGCACCGTGTTCGCCCACCTGATCCAGAACGCGCAGGAGGCTACCGCTGCGGATGGCCAGGTAAGCGTGGAGGCCACGCAAAGCAACAACTGGGTGACCGTATCCGTCGAGGACTCGGGCTCCGGCATGTCAGAAGACTTCGTTCAGGAGCGCCTGTTTCGGCCCTTCGACTCAACCAAGGGTCTGACGGGCATGGGCATCGGGGCCTTCGAAAGTCGGGAATACATACGCCAACTCGGCGGTGATATTCGGGTTCGCAGCAAGCCTGGGGAGGGATCGGTGTTCACTGTCACCATTCCTTCTGCCCATGAAGAACGGGACGAAGGCGCCGGCGGGCACGAGGGCAGCACAGAAGAGGAAATCAACGTTTGAATACGCACCGTCTCACCCGCCTGGGCGTAGGTGCGTATGCCCTGCTGCTGGTCTACGGAACCTGGTTCCCCATCGCCTACTGGGACTGGGGCCTCGGCGGACTCGAGGCCTTTCTGGCCATGGACTGGCCGACGCGGATTTCCAAGCCCGATCTGATCATCAATCTTATAGTCTACGTCCCCCTGGGGCTGGGCATTTCCCTGATCCCGGCGCGGCGATCGATCGCGGTGATCGGCGCCGCAACGCTGGCGGGTCTTGCCCTCTCGTGCTTCCTCGAATATGGCCAGACATTTCTGCCCGGCAGGGTTACATCGGCTTCCGATATCGTCCTGAACACGGTGGGCAGCCTGGTCGGCGCCCTCATTGGCAACTTCGTCGCGCGCTCCCTCTGGCTCAAGGAGCGGCTGCAGCGAATCGTGAAGGAGTTGCGCCACCCCGGCGTCGGTCGCCTCGGACTTGTCGTGCTCGCCCTGTGGGTGGTCTCCCAATGGACACCGTTCGTTCCGTCCCTCGATCTCAGCAATCTGAAACAGGGCCTCGCCCCATTCCAGAACCTGGCGGGCGGAAGCCACAGCTATTTTATCGCGGGGTACATTCAGTACAGCGCCATGCTCGCAGGACTGCTGGCCATCGCGCTGCGCCTGTTCAAGGATCGGGAACGCGCCACGCCCCCGCTCCTCGCCG
>CAXBBA010000216.1:0-4756 GCA_963973805.1 uncultured Halieaceae bacterium
CGGGAAAAGTGGCGCTGGCTGAGGTGCGCGATTTCGTGAGCGATGACCGTTGCCAGTTCATCCTCGGTCTGGGCATGCAGCAGGAGCCCATTGTGGATGCCGATCACCCCGCCGGGCACCGCGAAGGCATTGATGGTCCGGTTGTTGACCACCACCAGCTCCAGGCGACGGTCCTGAAGGTCACTGTGGGCCGCCAGGCGAAAGATCAGGTCCTCGAGGTAGGCGAACATCAGGGGGTCGTCCACCGTGTTCACCTGGCTGCGAAAATAGCGTAACCAGGCCCGGCCGAGCTGATGCTCGTACTCCGTGGAGAACAGGCTGGTGCTCGATTCCCCCAGATTCGGCAGCTTGAGGTTTTCCACGGCGCGCACCGGCGCTGACGCGAGGGCGGGCAGCAGGCTCAGCGAAGCGCAGAGAAACCAGACGCAGCAGCGATGTATGAAGGGTGTTGCCAAGGAAGTCCCGTTTAAGTTGGAGGCGGTCATGGGCATGCAGTATTCTACGCGAGGAATGCCCCGCAGGACCTGTCTGCTCGACCGTTTATCCTTGGACGCCCGGCCGGGCAGTTAGTTCGCCGGTTTCGGGGCTGGGGAAGCGGGGGTGTAATCCCGCTAAGGACCATAGAGGCGACTTTGGAAGAAGATACGATGACGCATCCCGACGAGGCCATCTCTCTCGTCGTCGATGCCCGGGGCCACCGCTGCCCCATGCCCTTACTGATGGCCAAGCGTGGCCTGAACAGCCTCGGAGTGGGCCAGGTGCTGGCGCTGCAGGCTACGGATCCCGGGTCGCGCCGGGACTTTGAGATTTTCGCCCGCCAGAGTGGCCACGAATTACTTCGCGCCGACGATGTCGATGAAGGCTTTTATTTTCTACTGAGGAAACGTTGACGGTGCTTGAGATCTTCCACAAGTGGTACGAACGCTATCTGTTCGAAGAAGAGTCGGTGCTGTTGCTCGTGCTGCTGCTCCTGTCGCTGATCCTGCTGGCCACCATCGGTGATATTCTGGCGCCGCTCCTGGCGGCGATTGTGCTCGCCTATCTGGTGCAGGGGGTGGTGAACCTGCTCTGTCGTCTCGGATTGCCGCCCTGGCTGGGCTTCTCCATCGCGTTTCTCGGCTTTATGGGGGCATTTTTTGCGGTACTCCTCGGGCTGATGCCGCTGGTTTGGCGCCAGTCCATCGGCCTGATAGCGGAAGTGCCGCGGATGGTGGAGCAGGGCCAGGACCTGCTGGCGGTCCTCCCCGACCGGTATCCGGAGCTCTTCAGCCACGACCAGATTGATCAATTGCTGGCCAGCGTGCAGGGTGAAATTGCGGCCTTCGGCCAGCGTCTGGTGACGCGTACCCTCGCCGGTATTCCCGGATTCTTTACGGTGCTGGTGTACACGGTGCTGGTGCCCATCATCGTCTTCTTTCTGCTCAAGGACCGGGAGCAGGTCACGCGCTGGCTCGCGGCATTCCTGCCCGACAAGCGTCCGTTGTTGGACCGAATCTGGGCCGAAATGAATGTGCAGATATCCAATTACGCCCGGGGCAAGATGGTTGAAATCATCATCGTCGGTGCCGTGAGCTATGTGAGTTTTACCGGCCTCGGCCTGCGCTATGCGGCATTGTTGGGGCTGCTGGTGGGGCTGTCGGTGATCATTCCCTACATCGGTGCCTTCCTGGTCACGGTGCCCGTCGCGGCTGTCGCCTTGTTCCAGTGGGGCCTGACTCCGGAATTCTATTGGGTGATTGCGGTCTACATCGTCATACAGATGCTGGACGGTAATGTGCTCGTACCCCTGCTGTTCTCTGAAGCAGTCAACCTCCATCCCGTGGCGATCATCGTCGCCGTATTGTTCTTTGGCGGGATCTGGGGGTTGTGGGGGGTGTTCTTTGCCATTCCTCTGGCAACGCTGATCAAAGCTGTTATCAACGCCTGGCCAAAACGAGAGGCCACGGCGGACCCTGTTGCTGCGGAGTAGTTGTATGTCGGTTTTTCTTAACGCGAGAGTGGTGGCGCGCTGCAGCCTACTGCTGGTCTTTCTTCTCGGTGCCTGCGCTACGCAGGAGCCCGCAGATTCCACCGCTGCGGTGGCTCCGGCGCAGAGCCCCAACGACGATTTTTCCTATCGTCTGGTCACCCTGGACAACGGCTTGAAGGCGTTGCTGGTATCTGACCCCGACACGCCCAAGGCGGCGGCCTCCCTCGACGTGCAGGTAGGCAGTGGTGACAATCCCCGGGGGCGCGGCGGGCTGGCGCACTTTCTGGAGCACATGTTGTTCCTGGGAACAGAAAAATACCCTGATGCGGCGGAGTACGAGCGCTACACCACCGAGCACGGAGGCTCGCGCAACGCCTATACCAGCTTTGAGCACACCAACTATTTCTTTGATATAGATGCGGCGCACCTCGAAGGCGGCCTGGACCGGTTTGCCCAGTTTTTCATCGCGCCGACCTTTGATGCCCAGTACGTGGACCGCGAGCGCAACGCCGTCCAGGCGGAGTATCAGATGGGACTCAAGAGTGACTCCCGCCGCAGGCTCGATGTGCTGCAAGCGAGCATGAATCCGGAGCACCCCTTCAGCCAGTTCGCCGTGGGCAGCCTCGAAAGCCTCGCCGATCGCGAGGGCTCGTCGGTGCGGGACGAGTTGATTGCGTTCTACGAGCAATATTACTCCGCCGACAACATGCGCCTGGTGGTGATGGGTCGCGAGTCCGTGGACGAGCTGGAGACGCTGGTGCGAACACTCTTTTCGCCGGTGCCGGACCGGGATGTCACCATGCCCTCCATCGACGAGCCGCTGTTTATCGAGGCTCAGTTGCCCATGCTGCTCAAGATCAAGCCCCAGGGCACGCAGCGTCAGCTCCAGGTGAGCTTCTCCGTGCCGGATTACCGGGCGCACTACCATGCAAAGCCCATGGCGTATATCTCCAATCTGGTGGGCCACGAGGGTGAGGGCAGCCTGCTGTCGGCGCTCAAGGCGCAGGGGCTTGCGGATGGTCTGTCGTCGGGTACGGGCTTCGAGTGGCGTGGTGGTGCGCAGTTCTCCGTCACCGTGTCGCTGACGGAGCGCGGTGTGCAGGACTATGAGGCAGTGCTGCGAGAAACCTTCGCCTATCTCGATATGCTGCGATCCGCTCCTGTGCAGGAGTGGATCTATGCCGAACAGGCGGCGCTTGCCGAGCAGGCATTCCGCTTTCGCGAGCCTTCCGAGCCCATGGGCTATGTCAGCTCCCTGAGCAAGAGCATGCACTACTACCGGGATGCGGACGTGCTCCGCGGTCCCTATCTGATGGAGGAGTTCGACCAGCAAGCCATCGAAGAGGCCCTCGCATTGCTGATTCCCGAGCGGGCCCAGGTGGTGCTGACCGCACCCGAAGTGAGCACCGATGAGCTCTCGCCCTATTACAACGTTCCCTATGCTCGCCTTGGGCCAGAGGCGTTGATGGTGTCACGCTGGAGGGCACCGGGAAGTGGGGAGTTGCAGCTGCCGGCGCCCAACCCCTTTATCGCCGAAGACCTGGAGCTGGTGACCCTGGATCCGGCCAATCCAGAGGGGCCGGCACTGCGGGTCGACGAGCCGCGCCAGCGCATCTGGTTCCGCCAGGCCGAGGACTTCCGTGTCCCCCGGGGAGCGCTCTATCTCAGTTTCCGTTCTCCGCTGGTGGCGTCGAGCGCCGCTGAGTACGCCGCGTCGTCCCTCTACACGCGGATGGTTACCGACGCCATGAATGAGTACACCTACCCTGCGCTGCTCGCGGGGCTGGGCTTCAACTTCTACCGCCACTCCCAGGGCATCAGCATGCGCGTGAGCGGGTACAGTGACAAACAGTTCGCGCTCCTCGATGAGTTGTTGCAGAGCATCGCTTCCCAGGAGTTTTCGCCGGAGCGGTTCGAACGCCTGCGTCGCGAGATGGTGTTGCAGTTGCAGAACACCGTCGCCCGCCGACCCACGTCGCAGCTCATAGACGAGTTGCGCCGGGCGCTCAATCGTGGGGCATACAGCGAAGAAGAGCTGATCAGCGCCCTGGAAGCGCTGGATGTCGCCGCGCTGACCGCCTATCGGGATCAATTCTGGGCGTCGGCGCGGGCCGAAGGCCTGTTGTACGGGAACTATGCGCCAACCGCCGTGGAGCGCCTTGGCGGCTCCATCGACGTATTGCTCGGCGAGGGCGTTGGCAGCCCCGCACTGGGGCCCCAGATCCTGGCCCTGGAGGCAGACGAGTCCCTCGCGTTGGCGACGAGTATCGAGCATGACGATGCGGTGGTCGCGTGGTACCTGCAGGGCGAGGGGCAAAGCTGGGCGGATCGCGCCCTGCTTGAGCTCACGGGGCAGATCACCCAGTCCGGCTTCTTCCAGCAGTTGCGTACGGAGCAGCAGCTGGGCTACGTCGTCTCAAGTTTCAGCTGGCCCCAGTACGATGTACCTGCGCTGATGCTGCTGGTGCAGTCGCCATCCCATGATGCGAACACCGTGTACGAGTCGATGGTGGCGTTCCTGCAGGGGCTGCCCGCCGATATCGATGAAGAGCAGTTCCTCCGCCATCGTCAGGCGCTGGTCAACGATGTGCTCAAGCCCCACAAGAACCTGGGGGAGCGGGCCGAGTTCTACTGGCAGTCCATAGCCTTCCGGGAGTGGGGGTTTGATGGGCCGGAGAAGCTCGCCGCTGCCATTGAGGCGATCAGCTATGCCGAGTGGCGTGAGGCGTACCAGCGCCTGTTCCTCGACGGGCCGCGATCCCTGTTGGTGTTCAGTGCCGGTGCCAA
>CAXBBA010000217.1:0-4751 GCA_963973805.1 uncultured Halieaceae bacterium
CGGAAGGCCAGAGGCCACACCACCGGCGGTCCGTAAAGCAGCCGCGACACACGCACCCGCGCCTGTGCGAAGGCGCCGGCGGTCACCTGCTCGCGCACCGCAGCCATGATCGCGTCGCGGGCCCGCTTGTCACGGGCCACGGCAACCACTTTGCCGAAGGCCGGGGAGGGCTGCTCCGGATTGGAGGAGATGAAGAAGCGCGGCGCGCCGGCACCGACATAGCTGACTTGATTGACTACGCCCGGTTGCGCCTCGAGCAGAGCCTCGACGGCACGCACGGTTTCCCCGGTCTCAGCGATGGAGGTGCCTTGGGGGTGCCAAAGCGACACGATGACCTCGAGGCGGTCCGAACCTGGGAAGAACTGCTTCTGGACGAAGCCGTTCATGGCGACCCCGGCGAGCACCAGCAGGAGAACTGTGCCGGCCACCACAAGCACGCGATGACTGACGCAGGCGCGAACCAGGGCGCGCAGGCGTCGGTAGCGCGGTGTGTCATAGGGATCGCCCCCGTGCCCGGTACCGCCGGGCTCGCGCAGCAGACGCACGCCCAGGTAGGGTGTGAAGGTGACCGCAACCAGCCAGGAGATTATGAGGGCGTATGCCAGTACCCAGAAGATATTGCCGGCGTATTCGCCTACGCTGGAACGGGCGAAACCAATCGGCACGAACCCCGAGACTGTAACCAGCGTGCCGAAGAGCATCGGCGCGGCTGTGATGTGCCAGGCCTGGGCCGCAGCCTCGACCCGGGGCATTCCTGCCTCCATTTTCACCAGCATAATCTCGATCGCGATGATGGCGTCGTCCACTAGCAGCCCGAGGGCGATGATCAGGGCGCCGAGTGTGATACGGTCGAGGTTGATCCCCGACAGTTTCATGGCCAGGAAGGTGATTCCGAGGGTCAGCGGGATGCTGATGCCGACAACGATGCCGGCACGCAGACCGAGAGCGGCGAAGCTGACCAGCATCACGACGAGCACTGCCACCAGAAATTTGATCTGGAACAGGTTCACAGCGTCGGCGATGGCTTCCGCCTGATTGGTGTGGCGCAGGAGAGACATGCCAAGAGGCAGCCGTTCGCGTTCCTCGGCGAGGAAGGTGTCCAGCCGCTCGCCGAGGTCGAGGCCGTTGGCGCCCTGCGTCATGACCACGCCGAGCAGCAGAGCGTCTTCGCCCTGGGCGCGCACCACGTAGCCGGGCGGGTCCTCGTAGCCGGCGTAGACCTCGGCCAGCTGGTCCAGGCGCATCAGGTGGTTGCCAAGGCGTACGGGGATGGAGCGAAGGTTGTCGAGTTCCGCGTGGTTGTCGCCCACGCGCATGCGCAGCAACGGGCCGCTGGCCTGGCGCTCGCCGGCAGGCAGTAGGCGGACGTGCGTGTTTATGGCATCGATGAGTGCCTGGGAGGAGACCCCGAGGTTGTTCAGCAGAGCATTATCCACGTCAACGTAGATACGTTCCGGCCGCTCGCCCAGGATCAGCGCCTTGTGCACCCCGGGCACCAGCCGCAGCCGATCGCGGATCGCCTCGACCTCCCGGGTCAGGTCGCGCAGCGGCAGTCCCGGGGCGGTGAGGGCGAGCAGGCTGAAGAATACGTCCGAGTAATCGTCGTTGACGATCGGGCCGACCACGCCCTGCGGCAGCAGCGGCATCTCGTCAAGCATACGCTTGCGCACCTGATACTGCAGCTCGGGAATCTTCTCCGCCGGAGTGAAGTCCTCGAACTCGACGGTGATGTCGGCGCGCCCGGGGCGAGCCACCGTCTCCAGCCGGTACAGGTAGGCTACCTCCTGCAGGCGCTTTTCCAGCCGGTGCACCAGTTGCTGGTCCACCTCTTCAGCGCTGGCGCCGGGCCAGAGCACGGACACCACCAGGGAGCGGACCACAAAGGCCGGGTCTTCAGCGCGGCCCATGGACAGGAAGGCGCTAAGGCCGCCGAGGGCGGCCAGGATAATGAAAAATCGGGTGACGGAACGCTGTCTGACCGCCAGCGCAGACAGGTTGACGCCCATCATTGCCGCCGTTCCCTGACCCTCATGCCCGGGGACAGCAGATGCGTTCCCAAGGCTACGACGGCATCGCCCGCGCGGAGCTCCCCGCGTACCCGCGCCTGCTCCCGGTCCACGGCGACGACGGTTACCGGTGTCGGCTCGCTGCGGCCATCCACGACCCGCCAAAGCTGTGGCCCCTCGCCGCGTTCGTCGACGGCGGCCAAGGGCACGGTGAAGGTCGCGGCGTCGCCGGCGCCGGCGAAAGACAGGCTGGCGACGCTGCCCAGGGGCAGCTGCAGGTGTGGCGGCAAGCGGTAGCGCGTGCGCCAGCCGCGGCTTGTCGGATCAGCTACCCCGTCACGCTCGCCAAGCTCGACGGTGATGTCCTTACCGCCGTGCCACAGGGTCGCCATCGCCGGGGCCGCCGGGCTGCCGAGAAATACCTCCGCCTCCCGCGGGCCGTCCTCGGCGAAGAGCAGAGCCGGTGCCTCCTGACGCAGCACGGCGCCGACCTCGGTCTCGAGGCGCATGACGGTACCGGCGGTGGGGGCGCGTAGCTCCGTTTCCCCGAGGCCCAGGCGCGCAAGTCGCAGTTCGTTCTCGGCCACGGTGCGCCGCGCCGCGGTTGCCCTTTCCAGCAGCGCCGCCCTGTCCTGGGCCTGCCTGCTGGTCAACTCACGGGCCATGAGGTCACGCTGGCGCGCAAGCTCGGTCGCCGCATTCTCGGCCTCAGCGGTCGTCGCATCCAGCGCGGCCTCGGCGCGTGCCAGCTCAAGGCGTTCGCTGCGGTCATCGAGGCTGAACAGGAGCTGGTCTGCCGAGACAGTCTCGCCGGCGTCGACGTGCCGCGCGACGATGCGCCCTGCACGCGGGAAAGTGAGCGGTGCCTCGACCCGGGCGCGGATCACTGCCGAGAGGCGCAGCGCTTCCGGATCGTCTGGTGCCACGATTACTGTGCGTACCACCGGTGGTACCCGCGCGGGGGCCTGCTGGTCGCCTTTGGTGCAGCCGATCAGGCCCATCGTTATGGCAAAAAGCACCATAATGGATGAAAGAGAGAAACGGTCATTCCGACACGCGGAGCCATTGATGACATTGATCCAAAGTCTGCAAACCCCAACTTTGCGGGAGTGGCCAGGGTTTAGGCAGGGCGAGCGTACGTTTCCTGCCTTAATGATGAATACCAGGACGGCATAAATGACCGAATAGGCGGGTGTTGCTAACTCGACGGACGGCACCCACACCCCAGGACTACTCACTGCGATTCGCAGACTGTGATCGACATTTTTTGTCGCACGGTATCGCGAATCGCATCCGGGCGCTCCATAGGCAGGAAATGGGTTGTTCCGGCAACGACGGTTACTTCGGCGGCTGGTAGTAAGGCACTGAAACGCTCGCGCGCAGCTGGCGAGAAAGTTGACGCCTGTTCTGCGGCGAGCGCAACAACTTCACATTGCAACTGGCGAATACCGGACCAGGGTTTGTGTTCGGTATGGGCGAAGGTGGCGCTCTCCCACTCTGGCGAACAGGCCAGGCGCACATGATCCCCGTCAGATACAAAGGCGTGACGAACATAGGCTTCCAACCATGTTTCGGGCCAACTCTTGAAGCCACCGCGGCCGCGATAACTGTCCAGCGCATCGTCCCGTGAGTCGAATACCGCTCGCCGGCGCGCCGCGCCAGCGGCCAGAGGAATCCGGTGTGATTGGCGAAGCAACTTGCTCAGCCACAATTTCCGGCCCTGCCGGGGATCCATGATGACGGGCTCCGCCAGAATGAGACCCAGGACGTTGTCTGGCCGCCTGGCTGCGGCCATGACGCTGGTGGTAGCCCCAATGGAATGGCCGGCAAGCCAGACCGGCTCATCAAAGCTTTCCAGCAGGGCGGTCATGTCCCGATAGTAAGGTTCCCAGCCTCGTAATGCTGAGCTTTTCGCCGCACTGGCACTCGCCCCGTGACCCCGCATATCCCACGCCAGGACGTTGATATCGGTGGAAAGCGCGTCAAGAAGGGGTTGATACAGGCGGCCGTGGAATCCCGTGGCATGTGCCCAGTGAAGGGTGGGGCGGCCTTGCGCGTGCGGCCAGCGCCACAGTGCTATTTCCTGGCCGTCCGGGGCTTGAAATGTGTCGCGTTCGGGCATGTCGTACCCATCCTCAATGGCTGGATTGTCACGTGGCCACCGTGGCTGTGAACAGCAACTGAACACGTCCGCTGGTAACGGGTCGGTTCTTGTTCTCCTGCCAACAAGTGACCTCTATCAGGCTGGTACGCCCGCCTTGGCGAACAATACTCGCCTTGGCGAAGGTGGTTACTGCCCTCGCTGAACGAAGATAATTGATGTTGCTGTCGACAATGCGCGTGCAACGCGCATCTTCATCTGCGTTTTGCGCAGCCGCCCGCGCGGTGATCTCGATCACCGCGCCAAGAACGCCTCCATGCAGGGCTGGCAGCATAAAGTTGCCAATGAACGACTCGCGATAAGGCAAGGCAACCACCATGCCCTCATCGTGTTGCTGAGCCTGCAGTCCAAGGTGCCGGGCGTACGGAAAGCGGTCCAGAAGGGCCTGCCATGCGCAGCCTTTTCCCGGGTCTTCGCTCAAGTCGGGGCGTGATTGCACTGAATCGATCATATCGCTCATGTTTCCGGCCTTTTGCCTCCAGTTGCCTGGAACCGTGGGCCGTGGGTATTGCGCATGAAGGTGGCGCTTCCCGTTGCCACGGGCTCGCCCTCACCCTCGGAATGGATCTCGCATTCGATGAATG
>CAXBBA010000218.1:0-4747 GCA_963973805.1 uncultured Halieaceae bacterium
CCCAAGCTCAGCAGCATTATCGCCGATCTTGGCTTTCAGATCAGAGTTTCCTTAGGTACTTTTCTAACAAAATCGCGGCCAAAAACAACATATTTCCGTAAAGATCCATGCAATGTAATCCAATTGGGTCACAGGATCGCCAGTCCACAGCCTTCTCTCCTGCCTCCCAAGGCTGGACCCCGCGCGACCCCTCATCTATCGTGCGGTGCTTGGCGAACCCGAATTTCAAAGAAAAATTATGGACGACTTCAGAGATCGCACAGGATTCATTACCGGCGGTGCCGGCGGCATCGGCCTGGGTATGGCCCGCGCCCTCGGCAGCCGAGGCATGACGCTCGTGCTCGCCGACATCGAAGGCGACACCCTCGAAGCATCGGCCCAGGCACTGCGCGACGAAGGCATAAGCGTGCACACGGAAGTGCTGGACGTCGCTGACCCAGAGGCCTACGCGGACGTTGCCCGCCGGACTCTGGAGCGCCACGGCACGCTGCACTTTCTGTTCAACAATGCCGGTGTGGCGGGCCCCTCTCCCCTCGGCCAGAGCCGCTTCGAAGACTGGCGCTGGGTAATCGATGTGAATCTGATGGGCGTGGTGCACGGCATCGAACTGTTCCTGCCCGCCATGCAGGCCTCCGGCGAGGAGGGCTACATCATCAATACCGCGTCCCTGGCCGGCCATGTGGGCAACCCCGGCATGGCCTCCTACTGCGCCACCAAGTTTGCCGTTGTGGGCTATTCGGAAGTCCTGCGCCAGGAGCTGGCGGGAAGCGCCATCGGCGTGTCGGTACTTTGCCCGGCATGGGTGAAGACCCGCATCGCCGACAGCATGCGCAACCACCCCGAAGGGAATACGGCACCGGTGGATGAGACGCTGTCGGCCATCGACCAACTCATCGCGAACGAAGGAATGACCGTCGAGGCTCTCTGCGACCGCGTTGTCCGTGGCATGGCGGATCACACCTTCAATCTGTTCTCCCACGCCGACTTCTGGCCCGCTGTCGAAGAGCGTCTCGAACGCATTCGCCATGATTACCAGCTGGTCCTGAAGTAGGCGCACGCGGGCGAAGCAGGGAAGTCATCAGTGGCCCGTTTTCACCGCATCGGCAGCTGGAGCATCATCGCCGTCGCCGTAGGCTTCGGTGCCCTGGGACTGTGGAACCAGCACCGGGGAGCACCGGCGGGCTCCGTAGCGGGGCTCAGCACCTTACCGGGGACCCTCTTCGATGCAGCGCGCGCCCGCATTTCTCAACTCCCATCACCGGGCCTGGAGGAGCACAGCTCCTCCAGCGACAACAGCCTCCACGCGATCCAGGAATCCATTGGCTGCGGACCACCCAATGACAGCGGCATCGATCCCGGTATGGAACGCACCGCATGGAGCTGGCGCGACGAGAACGGTGTGGCGAATTTTGCAGATACTCCGCCCGCAGGTGCCGCGGCCCAGATCCACGCCCTGCGGGCGGGCCATGGCGAGTACTTCATCACCCTCGATGCGGTGGACGCGGTGCTCCCCGCCTACTTCGAAGGCTCCCTGAACGCCGCGGCGAAGCGCATCTACGATCAATGGCGCGACTGGCTGGGAAACGACGCGCTCGTTCGTTCCCACATCAACCTGCGATTTTTTGGCGACCGCGACGTCTTCCTCGAGCTCTGGGGCAAGCCCGGCGAGGGCAACCGGTCTCCCCTGGGCTTCTATCGCATTCGGGACAACGAGGCCGTGATCCTCACCCTTCCCGGGCGGCCCCGCACCACGCTGAGCACCGCGTTTCACGAGATGTCCCACCTGATCACCGCCTGGCATCTGGGCCCCAGTGCACCGTGGCTGAACGAAGGTATCGCCGAGTATTTCGAGAACATGGACGTGCGCTGGCAGGAAAGCCGCTTCTCGCGCAACCACGCGCACCTGCGCCTCCTGCGTCACCAGGGCCCGCTGCCTCTGCAGGAACTGACCCGCATTGGCAGCCGCGATTGGACCGCCGACGATGCCCAAAGACGCTACGCCTCTGCCTGGGCGCTGGTGGCCTTTCTGCAGGAAACGACTCGCGGACGCGAGCTGTTGCGGGAAGTCCTTCTGCAAACCCACGCGCAGCGCTGCGCGGTGCCCGTGGACCCTGCGCCCCTGCTGGCTAGCTACAAGGGTGGCATCGCCTCCCTCGAGGCGGATCTACGCACCTGGATAACCTCGTCCTCATCCGCGACTCCGTAGACGAGCCGCTCGTCGAGGAACGCCGCGCAACGGAACACCCTGGACCTGCGCTACTCCGCTCTCAGAAGTCTTTGCGCAATACCGCCAGCAGTCCGTCGCTGGCGCGCTCCACAAGATCAAGCACTTGCTGGAACCCGTCTCCGCCTCCGTAATAGGGGTCCGGCACTTCTTCCTCTTTTTCGCCCTGGGCGTAGCTCAGAAAAAGCTCGACGCGACTGCGCAGCCGGGGCGGACACAGCGCCCGCAGATCCTCGAGATTGCTGCGATCCATCGCCAGGATCAGGTCAAACTCCTCAAAGTCCCGCACCTTGACCTGGCGGGCCCGCAGGCGGGACAGGTCGTAGCCGCGCTCCCGCGCTGCCTGCTGGGCCCGCGCATCCGGTGCCTTGCCGACGTGCCAGGCACCGGTACCCGCGGAGTCCACACGAAGCCGGTCGCCAAGACCCGCCTCTTCTGCTCGGCGAAGAAACACGCCCTCGGCGGTGGGTGAACGACAGATATTCCCCAGACACACAAACAATACGGATTTCGGCACAGGCTCCTTCCCAAGTAGTGAGGTTTCAAATGGCGGGCCGACGGTGCATACCCCCGGGGCCCGGTGTAAAACACGGAGCGCCAGCCTCGCCCACCATGGTACCGCGAACGGCACATTCAGCCTTGCCGACGCGACCCCCGGTACAGCGAAACGCGGTTGAATTCCCGGGACTCACCCAGGTCAGGCAGGGTCGAACTCTCGACCTCACCGATGGCGACATAGCCGGGCTCGCAGAAATCGCGCACACGACTGTCCGCGACCAATACCTCATCGGCGCGACGGAGGAACCTCGCCAGCCAGCCGAGATTGGCGCGGTCATAGAGTACGTCGGCAACCAGAATCACATCGACGTCCCCCGCGACGTCTTCAAAATCCGCACTGGGGGTGACGTGGACGCCATTGCGGTGAGCGTTCCACGCGGTGGCAGTCCGCGCCAGGGGATCCGTGTCGCAGGCGATCACCTGGGCGGCCCCCGCCCGGGCCGCCGCGATCGCCGCGACACCCGAGCCGGCACCGAAGTCCAGCACCCGACGGCCGCGCACGAGCTCCGGGTTCGCAGCCAGGTGGTCCGCCAGGACGCGCCCGGACGCCCAGCAGAAAATCCAGTACAGGGGATTGTCCATCACCCGCCGCGCCGTGGCGCTGTCCAGGCCCCGGTTTGCCGCACTGTCATCGAGGAGCAGCAGAACCAGCTCCCGCCGGGCGTCGACGAACTGCTCGCGCAGCATCGCTCCGGGAAGTATTGCCTCGAGCGCCCCGGCCAGGGCGGTCGGGGCATCGGGAGTTTCAGCCTGCTTCACGCTGGTCTCGCGCCTGCCTGATCACGGGCCCTTCGCCGCTGCCACGCCCATCTCGATCCAGGCCCCGGCGTAGCGGGAGAAGCGCTGCAGCTGCGATGCCACGACCGCATCGAGAGCGCCAACAGCCGCCGCCCCGCCACCCTCGCGAACGCGCTCGACGATGTATGGTTCTTCTCCCGAACCGGTCCATTCAAAGCTCGGATCGGACACGAAGCGCGGTGGCACGTACTGCTCCAGCGTGCTGTCCAGATCGGCGCCGGCATCGACACTCTCCACCGTCAGGTGATCCCGCAACAGGCGCTCGCTCACCGCCGGCCGGGGCCCACCGTCCGCTATCGCCGCAAGCACCGGATGATTCCACTCCTTCGCTTCCATCGCCGCCTGTACGCGCTGGTACTGGTAGGACTCGATCACCCCATGGCGGTTGGACACGAGCTGTATCAGGTCGCCGCTTCGACCCCACATAAGCTGCCAGAGCGCCTCGATCGTCGAAACGCCGGGCAGGGGGTCGGCATGGTACGGCTGGGTCAGGTCGCCGACGTAGTGCAGGGCCCAACCGAGGAAACGCCACCCCCAGTAGTCGTGCCCCGTGCGAAAGGCATAGAGCCCCAGGGTGCGATATAGCGATACCCGGTATTCCGGGAACGTGCGCAGAAGATCCGGCTGCGCCGTGCTCGTCACCCAGTCAAGATGATAGAAGCCCATGTGAAACGGTGCCTGGGAGCTGTAGTCCAGGTTCGGGTTGCCGAAGGGTTGGGTCCCGAAGCCATAGCGGGCCCCAAAGGGGGTTTCGTTGTCTTCAAACAGGCCAATGTCCATGCCGAAGTCCGGTTCGTCGCTGGCGGTGGCGATCACATGGGCCGGCGATACCCCATCCCCCGGCGCGAGTTGTTCGTACACCACGGCCTTCGTGGAGGTGCCCCCCGCAAGAAAACTCAGGTCCGGGAAACGACGCTGCCTCGCCGCTGAAACCGCTGCATCTTCGACCATCACCTGCCGGTGCAGACCGTAGGCCAGGGTCGGATTCACGCGAATGGCAGCGAGGAAGGCGGCGCGTGGATCCGCCGCATCGGCGCGGAACGCCAGAGATCCGGGCAGGGGCGCGTAGTGCTCCAGAGTCTCCCGGGCCCAGGCCTCATACCCTGCCAGCAGGTCCGCCAGGCCATCCGCCTCTGCCGCCACAAAACTGTCCAGGGACTCCGCCTG
>CAXBBA010000219.1:0-4736 GCA_963973805.1 uncultured Halieaceae bacterium
GCGGGGATCACCAGGGCCGAAATGCCCTTGGGTCCCGCGGCCCCGGTGCGCAGCATGACGACGAGCACGTCGGTCTCGCCAGCGCCCGAGATGAACACCTTGCTGCCGTTGACCACATAGTCGTCACCGTCGAGTGCGGCGGTGGTGCGCAGGGAGGCGGCGTCGGACCCGGCTCCCGGTTCCGTCAGACAGTAGGAGGCCAGCTTGCTGCCCATGACCAGCTCGGGGCACCAGGCGTCGATGACCGACTCGCTGCCATACTTGCCGATCATGCTGGTGGCCATGTTGTGAATCGTCAGGAAAGCCGCGGTGGTGGTGCAGCCCTTGGCCAGTTCCTCAACGATCAGGCTGGCATCCAGGCGACTCATGCCCAGGCCGCCGGCGGACTCGGGCGTGTACATGCCCATGAAGCCCAGTTCCCCGGCCTGGGCCAGGGCGTCTATGGGGAAGTGGGACGTCGCGTCCCACTCCGCGGCCTTCGGTGCCAGTACGCCCTGCGAAAACGCACGGGCACTGTCGACGAAGGCCTGCTGCTCGTCGCTCAGGGAAAAGTCCATGGTTCAGTCCGAGAACTTTTCCAGAACCCGACCGAAGAGCTCTTCGTCCGGCGGAATGACCTTGTTCTCAGCGAGGGGCTTGGACACCCAGGTCTCGTTGATCAGGTCCCGCCAGCTGATGTTGTGGTTGGTGGAATTCCCGCCCCAGGAGCCGCAGCCCAGGGAGAAGGTCTGGCGCATGCCGTTCCACAGGTTGCCGCTGTTGGAGGCAGCCTGGGGCTGGTTCACCATCACCCGCGAGGTGTGCGTGGCGTTGGCGTAGGCCATGATGTTCTCGTCGGAGTAGGAGTAGATGCCACAGGAGTGACCACGGCCCTGGTAGGACTGAATCGCGTCCACCAGCTCGATCGCCTCGTTGATATCCGCCACCTTGTAGAAAGCCATTACCACGGACAGCTTCTCGCCGGAGAAGGGGTGCTCCGGACCGGCGCCGGTTTCCGGCACGATGAAGAACTGCTTGCCTTCCGGGAGTTCGATGCCCGCCATGCCGGCAATCTTGTGCGCGGGCTGGGCGACGATGGCCGTGTTCAGGTGGCCGTCTTCCCAGATGGTGTTCTGGAGTTTCTGCTTTTCTGCTTCATTCACCAGGTAGCCGCCTTCGTGCAGCAGCTTTTCGAGGAGTTCGTCGTAGATCGAGGCGAAGGCCAGCACGGAGTTGTCCGAAGAGCAGCTCGCAGCCAGATCGAGGGTCTTGGAGATGCGGATTTTTTCGGCAGCTTCTTCAAGGTCGGCGGTATCGTCGACGGTGATGCAGGCGTTGCCGACGCCGACACCCAGCGCGGGGGTGCCGCTGGAGTACGCGGCGTGCACCATGGCGCCACCGCCGGTGGCCAGAACGCGATCGCACTGGACCATCAGTTCGTTGGTCAGCTCCAGCGACGGAGTCTCGATGTAGAGCACCAGATCTTCGGGCGCACCGCAGCGGCGCAGGGCGTCGCGCATGTAGTCACAGATCTTCTTGTTGGTCAGCTTCGCGCGGGGGTGGGGCGCCACGATGATGGAGTTGCGCCCCTTGACCGCGTGGATGCCCTTGATGACCGGCGTAGCCTCCGGGTTGGTGGAGGGGGACAGGGCGCCGATGACGCCGATGGGCTTGGCGATCTTGACGATGTTGCGCTCGGGGTCTTCCTCGATAACACCCACGGACTTGTCGTCGATGATGTCCATCAGCGTCGCGCGGGTCTTGCGGTGAATCTTGAGGTATTTGCCTTCATAGTTGCCCAGGCGGGTTTCTTCCACGGTGAACTGGGCGATTTCCTCGGAGCGATCTTCCCGGGCTACGGCGTAGACCATGGCGGTGATCAGCTCGTCCACCTGTTCCTGAGTGTAGTGTTCGATCTGTTTCTGGGCCGCGCGGGAGCGGGCCACCAGATCGGCGATGTGCTGTTTAGGGTCAATGCCCTGGGGATTGTCCTGCTGCGTCGCTGCGTCAGACATGCGGGTGCCTCCTGTTGATGAGTTATTAAAGTTGAGGAACCCAAGTGTAGCAGCGCCGAAAAAATAGGCACATTGACTATCTTGCGTCATACATGGACGATATTGCGTATGAGTGCGCCATCAAAATGGCCTCTTCCCGAGGCCGGAATCCGCTTTCTCACACCATCGTTCATGGTCGAGAAACTGGCGCGTCATCCCCTGACAAAAGAGTGCTACCCCACCGCCATGGGCTTCTATCCCAATGCCCTGGGGCACCGCATGCAGCGCCCGCGCCATGATGACAACCTGCTTATATATTGCACCGAAGGCCAGGGCTATCTGAGTACGCCCCAGTGGCAGGGAGAGATCGGCGAGGGGCAGGTGCTGCTGTTGCCCCAGGGGCTGGAACACAGCTACGAGGCCGCGTCGGAATCCCCGTGGACTATCTACTGGGTGCATTTTCAGGGTGCCGCGACGGGGATTTTCCTGCAGTACCTCGGCTTCCGGGAGCACCGCCCCGTGGTCAGCGCGGGGGTGTCACCGGTGCTGATCGCCGCCTTTACCAGCCTCATGGAGGTGCGGCGGACCGGGTATTCGACGCGGGCGTTCATCAATGCCGCGAATCGCCTGCGGCACCTGTTCAGTCACATGGCACTCGAAATCAACGTGCAGCAGGGCAGGAAACGCAGCGGCCTGGAGCTCTCCCGGGTGCAGAGCTACATGCACGAGCACATCGACCAGAACCTGAGCCTTGATCAGCTGGCGGCAAGGGCCGGCATGTCCCGGTATCACTTTTCCGTGCGCTACAAGGAATTGACCGGGTACTCACCGGTCAGGCACTTTCTGAATATGAAAATGGAGTTTGCCTGCTCCCTCCTCGACAGTTCGGACCTCAGCGTCAGCGCCATCGCCGCGCGCGTCGGCTATGATGATCCGCTGTATTTCTCGCGGTTGTTCCGGCGTACGATCGGGCGGTCGCCGAGGGCCTATCGGTCGTCGATTCGGCAGGACTAGGGGGGTATCAGCGATCCCGCCCATTTGTTTGAGGGGAGTAAGCAGCAGTGCAATCCAGACGAGTTGTTCATGTGGTCGGCTGTCATGCCGCGGGGGAGGTCGGCGACGTGGTGGTCGGGGGCGTGGCGCCACCCCCCGGTGACACTCTGTGGGAGCAGTCCCGGGCCCTGCAGGAGCAGCGCGAGCTGCGGGATTTTCTCCTCAATGAACCCCGGGGAGGCGTGTTTCGCCATGTGAATATTCTGGTGCCGCCAAAGGATCCCCGGGCCCACATGGGCAACCTGATCTTCGAGCCCGAAACGGCGCCTCCCATGTCGGGCTCCAATACCCTGTGCGTGACCACGGTGCTCCTTGAGACCGGCATCCTGCCCATGGTGGAGCCACTAACAGAGCTCCTCCTCGAGATGCCCGGCGGGCTGGTGCAGGTGCAGGCGCGCTGTGAAGACGGCCGGGTGCGGGAGGTGAGCTTTCACAATCTGCCGTCCTTCGTCGATCGTCTGGATGCGCCGCTGGAAGTGCCGGGCCTGGGCACGGTCACCGTCGATATCGCCTTCGGTGGGGACAGTTTCGTGGTCGTGGACGCGCGTTCCCTGGGCTTTTCCATCCGCTCCGATGAAGCGGCGGAGCTGCGCGACGCCGGCATGGCCATTGCCCATGCGGCGCAGGAGCAACTGGGTTTTTCCCACCCCACGCTCGAGGGTATGAACGAGATTACGTTCTGCATGCTTGCCGGCCCTCTGGAGGAGCGCGATGACGGACGCCACGGCACCCACGCGGTGGCCATTCGCCCCGGCAAGCTGGACCGCTCCCCCACGGGAACCGGAGTTTCGGCGCGGCTGGCACTCATGCATGCCCGGGGTGAGGTCGGCGTGGGGGAACGCCTCGCGTTTCATTCCGTGCTCGGCTCCACGTTCTATGGCGAAATCGCGGACACGCTGGAGCTCGCCGGAAGCCCCGCGGTGATTCCCCGGATCAGCGGTCGCGCCTGGATCACGGAGACGCGGCAATTGTTACTGGCGGACGACGACCCCTGGCCCCGGGGCTATCGCCTGGCCGATACCTGGCCGCTGCAGCCATGAGTGCTACACCCTTCATCGATGCGGCGGCGGTCGCGGGTCTGTTCGACTGGGGCGATGCGATCGCCGCCATCGAGCAGGGTCAGCGGGGGGCGGCGCCGTGCATGGATGACTTATTCCTGCCATCCCATGGCGACAACGGACTCCTGAATCGCGCCGCCTGGGTGCCGGGTATCGGCCTGGGCTTGAAGAGCGTCAGTATCTTTCCCGCCAATCCGGCGCGGCATCCCCCCTTGCCCACGGTGCAGGGCTTCTTCGCGCTCTTCGACGATGAAAGCGGTGAGCCCCTCGCGTTGATCGATGGCCCCCTGATCACGCACTGGAAAACCGCGGCGGATTCCCTTGTGGCGGCTCGCCTTCTGGCGCGCAGGGATGCCCGGCGCCTGCTGATCGTCGGTGCGGGTGCCCGGGACTGGAGGAGATTCAGGTGTATGCGCGGGACGAAGCTCGCGCGCGGGCCTTGCTGCAGGGCCGCAGCCGTGGCTCCGTTGCGGTGGACCTCGATGCCGCACTGCGGAGCGCCGACATCATCAGTACGGCCACATCCTCCACCGCACCGGTGCTCAAGGGGGAGCTGGTTCCCCCAGGCTGTCATGTGGATCTCGTGGGCGCCTATGCCAGGCAAAATCGAGAGGCCGACGACTGTCTGCTGCAGCGCGGCACCCTGTTCGTG
>CAXBBA010000220.1:0-4699 GCA_963973805.1 uncultured Halieaceae bacterium
GAGCAGGCTCTGTGCCACTTCGAACCCCTCGGTCGCCGCATCGCTGTAGCACCGGAAACCCGCCTTGGCGAACCCCTGCGGGTGCAAGAGCCCTATGCCTTCGACGAGGAAGGGCCCCTGGACAACCACACGCACATCGTCCTCGGCTGGTTGCTCGGTGAGAGCAGCGACCTGATGGAGATGCTCGAAGCACAGCTGCTGTCGAGCGTACTGCTGGAGAACAGTGCCTCACCCCTGCAGAAGCTGCTGGAAACTACCGACCTGGGCAGCGCCCCGTCACCGCTTTGTGGACTCGAGGACTCGCTCCGGGAGATGGTGTTCTGCTGCGGCATCGAAGGCAGCGAGGCGGACCATGCCGATGAACTGGAGCGCCAGGTACGGTTGGTAATCGAAGACATCGCCGAAAACGGCGTCGCCGCCGAGCACCTTGAGGCGGTGCTGCACCAGCTCGAACTCCACCAGCGCGAGATCAGCGGTGACGGCATGCCCTATGGCCTCAATCTGATTCTGCAGGCGCTGGGGCCGGCCACACACTACGCCGACCCTATTCCGTCTCTGGACCTGGATCCGGTGATCGCGCAACTTCGCGAGCGCATTAAGGACCCGGCTTACATCCGCGAGCTGGCTCGCCGCCTGCTGCTGGAAAACACCCACCGCGTAACCCTGGTCATGACGCCGGATCGCGACCTCAGCGAACAGCGCCAGGCGGCGGAGCGGGAACGCCTGGCGAAGCTCAAGGCCACGCTGAGCGAAGAAGAGAAAGACGCGATCATTGAACAGACCCACCGTCTGCTGGAGCGCCAGGCTCAGGAAGACGACCCGGAGGTTCTGCCCAAGGTCACCCTCGCGGATGTGCCCGCCCGGCTGCCGGAACTCTCCTATCACGAAACCCGGTCCCACGAACTGCCCGTAACCACCTATGAACAGGGCACCAACGGCATCGTGTACCAGCAGCTGAGCTGCAATCTGGGGGACCTGAGCGCCACGGAACTGGGCCTGCTCCCCCAGATCACGGCGATGGCGACGGAACTGGGTATTGGGGATGCGGACTATCTGGCAACCCAGCATCGCCAGTCCTCCACCGTCGGCTCGATCAGCGTATTCACGTCCATGCGTGGCGCCCTGGAGGATGAACAGTCCGCCCACGCAAGCCTGGTGCTGTCTTCGAAGGCCCTGGCAAGGCAGAACAGCGCGCAGGCAGAGCTGATGCGGGACACGATTCAGTCCCTGCGCTTTGACGAATTCTCCCGCCTGCGGGATCTCGTAGCCCAGCAGCGAGCCCGGCGCGAGCAGTCCATCACCGGCCAGGGACACAGCCTGGCGATGCATGCCGCCAGTGCCGGAATGAGCCCCCTCGCCCGCCTTCACCATGAGTTGTCCGGCCTCGCTGGCGTGGCCGCTCTGCGGAAGCTCGATGACAGGCTCGGCGACGACAGCTCCCTGGAGGCCTTCGCGCAAAGTCTCGACTCCCTGTACCGGCGCATCACGGCCGGGGACTGGGAAGCGCTGATCGTTGCAGAGCCGGGAGCAGCCACGGACTACGCCGACGAAGCCAGCCGTATCTGGACGTCCCTGGAACGTCGCGAGGTCGCACCGCTAACGTTGCCACGCGTACGGGAGCGTCGGCGGGAGTGCTGGGTAGTGAACTCCCAGGTTTCGTTCTGCGCCAAGGCCTATGCGGCGGTCCCCGGTGGTCATTCGGATGCGGCGGCCCTCACGGTGCTGGGAGGCTACCTGCGCAATGGATTTCTCCATCGGGCGATCCGCGAGCAGGGAGGTGCCTATGGCGGCGGCGCGAGCTACGATGCAAGCGTTGCGGCGTTCCGCTTCTACTCTTATCGCGACCCCCGCATTGCCGGCACCCTGGAGGACTTCGACGCGAGCATCCGCTGGATGGACAGCGGCGATCACTCCCCCGCGGCGCTGGAGGAAGCGATCCTGGGAGTCATCGCCTCGCTGGACAAACCTGGCTCCCCCGCCGGAGAAGCGAAGCAGGACTTCCACAACCGTCGCTTCGGCAGGGACTACGCCCAGCGCATGGCCTTCCGCCAGGCGATTCTAGCCGTGACTATTGAAGACCTGAAGCGTGTTACCGCGACCTACCTGCAGCCGGAGGAAGCCTCCATCGCCGTGGTGACTGGCCCGGCCGCACGTCGGGAGCACAGCGCATTGTTTGATGAGCTTGCCATGGCAACGCGCGACCTCCAGAGCTAAAAGTCCCCCGGGCCACGCTCCCGCGGTGCAAGCCATGCGGGAGCCATACGCTGTACCGGCGGGATATCCTCCAGGGGCTTCGATGCAGCGCCCAGTGGTCCGCCGTCGCGGCCCAGCACGATGAGGGCGCGCCCCGGGGCAGCTTTTGCCACGGCCTCTGATGAGTCCGGACCGGGCGTGCTGTTTTCCGTGCTGAACATCGTGGAGAACTCCCACGCCGCGACCCGGTGGTTTCCCCAGCTCGGATCCGCAAGATGGGCCACACCGTCGTCGCTTACGGACCGGAGTACGGAAAAATGGGCTCGACCGTTCACCTCCAGCGCGACGATCACCGGTTGCCGAAGATTCCTTAGCGCGGCACTGTCCAGATAATAGCCCCGGGCCGGGAATCCCTGCTGCGCCGCCAGCCAGGCGAGGTCGGCCAATGAGACACCGCCGTCATCCACGCGCCGCCCCGGGCGTCCCTCAAGGAGCTGTTCCAGCAGTTCGTTCTCATCGAGATGCACACCGTCGAAACGAAGGAGCGTAGCGAGCGCGGCCAGCCCACAACTGTAATCCCGTTGCTGGCGAACAACCTCTGCGTCCCGCCGTGCCAACCAGTTGTCGAAGGACCACGCCTGCGATGACAGACACAGCACCGATAGCAGCGCTAGGACTCGGGTGGAGAATAGGCCCCGTCGGCAATGCCTTCGCGCTGCAGCCCCGCCAGCGCCTCGCGACGCGCAATACCATGCACCCCGGCGAGCACCGCGAGGTACATGGCGCAAGTCATGCTGATCGCCAATACCGGGGCGCGCTGCATCTCTCCGTAGACCAGGGCGGCGAAGATCAAGAGGGGTAGCGTACTGAGCAGGTGTACCAACATGTAGCGACCGTAGCGCTGACGAAAAGCGGCGTCCCGGACCTGCTCCTCGGCGAGGGGATGTTTCATTGCAACGCACTCCTGTAATTAGAGACATCGTTCAATCCTCATAGTAAACAAGCGGAGCGGAAAATTCCGCTCCGCTTGTCCCGAACCTGGCTAGTGCAGGTCCGTGTCCGGGACATCGCAGGCGGCCCCGCACTGTCCGCCGGAATTGCTGACGGAAGGCACATAGACACCCCAGAAGTAGGTGGCCAGCGCCAGATCCGTTGCAACCACGGCTGCGATGAACGGCCAGATTTCACCGCGCGTCTCGTCCATGGCCTCTCCGCTCATGGGCCGGAGCGCAGAAGACTCTGTCCCCGAGAAGGCAAGGTGAAATTCCCCGGAGGGAACCTGCGCCCCGTCGACAGCGTTGCCGGCGGAAACCAGCGGTGCGGCGGTGAGGGTGCATACGAGGGGCATCCAGCCCAGTTTTGACAGTACTTTCATAACGTGACTCCTTTCACGAACACGGTAGTTCCCCCTACCTCAAAACGTGTAATACCACTGCAGGCCCAGGACAGCGCTGCGATTGCCCGTCGCGGTCTCGGCGTTTACAAAGATGGTTTGCCTGGGTGTAGGCGCGTAGGCGAAGCCGCCGTTTATCCCCACATCCTGACGTACCGCCCCGAGATCCTGCGCGCCCAGCAGCGACGGGTCCGACCAGGTCCCGAACAGGCCTCCATACAGCGTGACCCGGTGGTTGACCGCAAAACTCACCCGAGGCTCGACAATCCAGCTTCCACCGCGCTCCAGTTCCCTGCCTTCGATGGACAGATCGGCATACTCCTGGCGACCCACCCGCAGCGAAAGCACGACGGGATCGATGCTGCGATAGGTGGTCAGGGCCACCTGATAGCCATCGAACCAGTCGCTCACACCCGCGTCACGATGGCGAAAGTAGGCACGAACCTCCATGAGCAAGGCCGGGAGGCGGTCCTCCCTGTGGACCATCCAGTTCCCACCGAGGGAAAGACTCCGGGCTGAATCCGAAACTTCCTCGCCCCCCAGCCTCTGAACGGATCGGGATTCGCGATACAGCGCGTTCAGCTCCAGGTGGGAGTTCAGTCCATGACGCAGGGCGACGCCCCAACCGTGAGCCCGCGCGCCGGATTCCGCCGCACTGGCCCGGGAATCAGCCACTACCGCCAGCTGCGTGCGCTGCGCATCGACGATAAGTTGCTCGATGGTTAAGGGCTCCTGCGCCAGTGCAGGCAGGGCACAGGCAGCACCCAGGGACAGCAGACGGGAATAGGACATTGGAGAGACCCGGGTTGAAACAGTGGAGCCAGCTTGCACTGTCCGCGCAGCGGGAAGAACATCGAAATCGACAGCTATCCATCGCTTTGCGTCTTGCCCAGTTCAGCGGCGATCGCGCATACTCCGGGCCCGGTCCTCCCTGGAGTCATACACCGTGTTCCGTGCCATTGCCCTTGTTCCCCTGCTGCTAGTCAGCGCCTGTGCAACCTATGTCAGCGACCATGAGCAACGTCTGGTGAGTTCCCTTCCGAACCAGAGGGATGTGAGCATTGCTGATCAACAGACCTTTCCCGGTCAGGTACTGTGCGGCAGATACACGGC
>CAXBBA010000221.1:0-4697 GCA_963973805.1 uncultured Halieaceae bacterium
ACGGTTACTAAAGCGGGCTGGCCGGACTCCCGGGATACGGGCGAACAGCGCCTGATGCAGGTGGTCAGGGACGCGTTTCCCGTGCACGGGCTGGATATTTCCCTGGAGCGCCTGTCCGCCTCCCTCGAGACCGCCGACATTGAGCGGCAGAGCCTGGAAAGCCTCAACGACGAGCCACCGGTGATCCAGTTCCGCGAAGCGCTGGCGGTACTGCTGCTGTATGACGGGGATCCAAGCTTCGAAGAGGTCGAGAATTCCCCCTACGAGCGCGCCGTGAACACGCCCTTTCTGGTGGCGCGCAAGGGGCGGGGGGCGTACTACCTCAGCGACGGTACGCACTGGTATCAGGCAGACGACGCCCTGGGCCCCTGGGCCGTGACCACCACACCACCGGCGGATCTCGCCAGGATGGTGGCCGAAGCCGCGAAGGAGGCCGATACGCCGGCGAACCCTGGGCCGGCGCCCGCCATTGTGGTCGCGACGGAGCCCACTGAACTGGTGGTGACCCAGGGCAGGCCCGACTGGAAGTCCCTGGAGGGTGGCGAGATCCTGTACGCCAGCAACACCGAGACGCCCTGGCTGCGTCACCTGCCGACGGGGAATATGTACCTGCTGCTGTCGGGCCGCTGGTTCCGCTCCGGCTCCCAGGCGGGGCCCTGGGCCTTTGTGCCGGCGACGGAGCTTCCCGAGGCGTTCAGCAGCATTCCCCCGGCATCGGACATCGGTGGGCTGCGCACCGCCGTGGCCGGCACCGACGAGGCGGAGCAGGCGATGCTGGACGCCGCGATCCCCCAGACTGCCGCCATTGATCGCGCCGACGCGACGTTCAGCGTGACCTACGACGGTAAACCAAAGTTTGCCAGGATCGATGGCACGTCCGTGGCCTATGCGGTGAACACCGCCAGCCAGGTGCTGGAAATCGACGGCCGGTACTACGCCGTGGACAACGGTGTGTGGTTTACCTCGGCCAAGGCGACGGGACCGTGGGCCGTGGCGGATTCCGTGCCGGAGGATGAGATTGCCCGCATTCCGCCCACCTCTCCGGTCTACAACGTCACCCACGTGCACGTCTACGAGTCCACCCCCGAGGTGGTGTATGTGGGATACACGCCGGGCTACCTGTGGTCCTTCCCCTATTACGGTGTGCCGGTTTACGGCACGGGCTGGTATTACCCGCCGTACTGGGGCGGCTTTTACTATCCCCGCCCCCCCACCTGGGGTCTCCATGTGGGCTACAACCCCTGGACCGGCTGGAACTTCGGCGTGAGCTGGAGCAACGGTTTCTTCAGCATGGGCGTTCACTGGGGCGGCGGCTGGGGCTGCTGCGGTGGTGGCTGGTACGGTGGCGGATACCGCGGACCCACCATCATCAACACCGGTGACATCAACATCGGCAATACGGTGAATATCGGGAACCGGACGAACATCAGCAATCGCATCGGTGACAGCAAGCTGAATATTGGCGACCGCAACCGCAACATCTACAGCAAGGACGGGAATCGCGAGCGCCTGGCCAGTCGTGGACAGCGGGATCAGCTACGCCAGGCGCGGCCGGCGACCACCCGCGCCAATGACGTGTTCGCCGATCGCCAGGGGAATGTGGCGCGCCGCGTCGGTGACGACTGGCAGACGCGCAGCAACGGCCAGTGGAGTTCTCAGGGTATGGGGGATCGCGCAGGCCGAGACGCGTTGGGGGGGAATTCCGGCGTTTCCCGGCCATCCAATCGGAGCGCTAACTTCAATCGGGGTGACTTTGATCGCGCACATCGGGCTCGGAGCATGGGCGCCTCCCGCGAGATGCGGCGCCCCGCGCGGGGCGGTCGCCGGCGCTGATCCTTCGGGGACGTCACTCCCCGGGAGGGGCGTCCCCGGGCTCCGCGTCGCGGATCTTGCGCAGCAGCCACAGGCCCTTCCACAGCAGGACGCCGACAAAGATCACGGTGCCGCCCACGGCAATGGCGATGGCTGTGTTGTCCATGGGTTCCTCTCTTCAAGGCTCGCTGCGGCAGGTCCCACCGTCGCGGGAAAGCCACGATAGCACGCACTCCCACCCGGTTTATACTGCATTGATGGTGAGGATATTTCTGCTGCTGTTGCTGGCGAGTCCCGGGCTGGCGCAGACGGTATACAAGTCTGTCGAAGATGGCGTGACCGTCTTCAGTGACACGCCTCCGGAAGATGGCGCGCCGGCGGAGACGCTGACCATCGATGTTCCTCCGCCGGTGGATGACGAGCTGCTGGAAGAGCGTCTGGCACAGATGCGCGAGACCACGGATCGCATGGCCGAGGATCGTCGGGAGCGCGAGCGTCATCGGGCGGAGCTGCGCGTGAGCGACGCGACCCCCGCGGTGGTGGCGCAGCCCACGCCGGTCTGGACCGGGACCTACTGGCCGTCCTACAGGACCCCCGTGCGCCCCAGGCCGCCGCTGCGACCGGGCCGTCCCCACCCCACGCCACTACCGGCGACACCGCCGCCGGGCTGGTCCGTCATGGCGCCGGGGAACCACCAGCTCATGCGTCCCATCGTGTCGTCGCGGCGGTAACGGGCTCGCTGCTTACCGAGTAGCTCTGCGCGGGCCTCAGGCGGCGAAGGAAACCACCCGTTCGATGGTCCAGAATGCGGCGACGGTGCCGATGCCATAGCTGAGCAGGCGTGCCGTGGTCGCGAAGGGTACCGGCGTCAGGCGTCCCAGGAGCAGGCCCAGGGTCACCATGGCCGCGACGAACAGCAGCTGGCCGACCTCGACGCCGACGTTGAACATCACAAGGGCAACCGGAATAGCGGTTTCCGGCAGGCCTACCTCTTCCAGCGCACCGGCGAAGCCCAGGCCGTGGAGCAGGCCAAAGGCAAAGGCCACGATCCAGGGCGCGCGTGCCGTGAGCGACGCCTGGCCCTGCAGGTCCCGCAGCACCTCGGCGGCCACGAAGACGATGGACAGGGCGATGATCGCCTCGACCGGCGGCCCCGGCACATGCATCCAGCCCAGGCTCGCGGCGATCAGGGTGATGGAGTGGGCGACGGTAAAGGCGGTGATCGTGGCGATGAGGCGGCGCAGGTTGCGCACCAGGAGCAGGAGCCCCAGCACAAACAGCAGGTGATCCAGGCCCGCGAGAATATGTTCCACCCCCAGCACCAGGTAGTCCCAGGCAATCTCGCCGGGCCCCGGGGAACGGGTGACGGTAAAGCGCGCCTGATCCGGCGTGAGGCGTTCGAGCTGGGTAGTGCCGTCGCCGCGCTGGATGCGCACGATCACGTCCGTGGCTCCCCCGAGCAGGCCTTCGATGCGCACCTCGCGGTCCACCAGTCCCGTCTCCGTCGCCAGGGTATAGCGTTCTTCCCAGCTGTCTCCGGCGCGCGTTGCGAGGACCTCGGCGACGGGGTGGGCGCCGTCGGGCCAGTGCAGCCGTGCCCCGGGGCGGCGTTGGTCCGGCAGCATGGGTACGCGCCACAGCACGGCGTATCGCCCCTCATCCAGCTCGGTCATCTCGAGGTAGGCGGGACGGAAGATGTCCGCCGAAGCCAGGCTGCTCCACAGACAGAGCAGCAGAGCCAGCAAGAAATGGCGTTTGAGGGTCATTGGACAGGGGCCAGGATTCAAAGCTACTCCTTGGGCAGTGATCAGTGGTCCAGGGTCGAAATTCGGGGCGTAAACACCTGCCCCGGGGCGATTGTACATCGGTCCCGGACTCGCGCCCGGAGACCCTGCGTGGCCCATTCCCCCAAGGCGTTAGGTCGATGCATTGCGACTCCCCCAGCAAATGCTAAGCTGGCGCGCTTATGGTTGATTACGGGAAATTGGAATGAAATTTCTGCGCAATGCTCTGCTGGCGGCCGGCATCGTCATCGCCCCGTTTGTTCTGGCGGTGGAGGATGGGGACAAACCCGACAGCCCCTTCGCTGGCCTCGAATGGCGCAACATCGGCCCCGCGTTCATGTCCGGCCGTATCGCCGACATTGACTGGGACCCCAGTGACGACAGCGTCTGGTACGTGGCCGTGGGCTCCGGCGGAGTCTGGAGGACAGAAAACGCGGGCGTCACCTTCACGCCGGTGTTTGACGACCAGACCTCCTACTCCATCGGCAACGTCACCGTAGACCCTTCGAATCCCCATACCGTTTGGGTCGGCACGGGTGAAGACGTCGGCGGGCGCCATGTGGCCTTTGGCGATGGCATCTATCGCTCCGACGATGGCGGCCAGACCTGGACCAACAAGGGTCTCAAGGATTCCCAGCACATCTCGACGATCATCGTGCACCCCCAGGACTCCGATACGGTCTGGGTCGCGGTGCAGGGACCGCTCTGGAGCAAGGGCGGTGAGCGCGGCCTGTACATGACCACGGACGGTGGCGCAAGCTGGGAGAAGACCCTGGGCGGCGGTGAGTGGACCGGCGTTACGGATGTGGTCATCGATCCCCGGGACCCCGATGTGCTCTACGCGGCGACCTGGCAGCACCATCGCACCGTGGCCGCCTACATGGGCGGTGGTCCCGAAAGCGGTCTGCACAAGTCCACGGACGGTGGTCGCAGCTGGACCAAACTGAGCACGGGCCTGCCCAAGGGCAACATGGGCAAGATCGGCCTGGCGATTTCGCCGCAGAACCCCGACGTGGTGTACGCCGCGATCGAGCTGGATCGTCGTAAGGGTGGCGTCTGGCGCTCCGCCGATCGGGGAGCGAGCTGGGAGAAAGGCGCGGA
>CAXBBA010000222.1:0-4686 GCA_963973805.1 uncultured Halieaceae bacterium
AGCCCTGGATGTGGTGCGGACCATGGTGCTCGGGCAGCATGGAGGTGCAAAGTGACTACGCTGCTCTCCCTGGCGGCTATGGTGCTGCTGCTGGCCATTGCCTGGGGCCTGTCCCTGAATCGCCGCGCCGTATCCCTGCGTACCGTCGGCGGTGCCTTCCTGCTTCAGGCGGCAATCGCCGGTCTGGCGCTGTACCTGCCCGCGGGGCGGCGGGTGCTCGAGTCCCTGTCCAACGGCGTGTACAGCATCATTGCCTACGGCCAGGCGGGCATCGATTTCGTATTTGGTGATATCGGCCGCTACGAGGTGGGTTTCATCTTTGCTTTCCATGTGCTGCCCATCATTATTTTCTTTTCGGCGCTGGTGGCGGTGCTCTACCACATCGGCGTCATGGGCTGGCTCATCCGGGTTCTTGGCGGGGCGCTGCGAGCGTTGCTTGGGACCAGTCCCGCGGAGTCCATGTCCGCCACGGCCAACGTCTTCGTAAGCCAGACGGAGGCCCCCCTGGTCATCAAGCCCTACGTGGGCAGTATGACGCGCTCGGAACTGTTTGCGGTCATGGTCGGCGGCATGGCGACGGTGGCCGGCTCCGTGCTCGCGGGCTACGTGGCCCTGGGCGTGGAGATGCGCTACCTCCTGGCGGCAAGCTTCATGGCCGCGCCGGGGGGGCTGCTGATGGCCAAGATGCTGGTCCCCGAGGAGGATCGCCTCCCGGCAGAGGAGAAGGACCTGCACTTGAGCATCGAGCGGAGCGTGAACGTGTTTGACGCGGCGGCTACGGGGGCCTCGAACGGTCTGGCGCTGGCGGTGAATATCGGCGCCATGCTGCTGGCATTTGTCGGGCTTATCGCGCTGGTGAACGGCCTGCTCGGCTGGGCCGGTGGCCTGCTGGGTTTCGACGGCCTTTCCCTGGAGCTTCTGCTGGGCAATCTCTTTCGTCCCATCGCCTTCCTCCTCGGAGTGCCCTGGGGAGAGTCCGCCGTCGCCGGGAATCTCATCGGACAGAAATTGGTGCTGAATGAGTTCGTGGCCTTCGGTTCCTTCTATGAAGATCGAACGGAGTTGAGCGCCCACGCCCAGGCGGTGGTGTCCTTTGCCCTGTGTGGCTTCGCGAATTTTTCGTCCATCGCCATTCTCATCGGCGGTCTGGGGACCCTGGCGCCGGAGCGACGCCCCCTGATCGCTCGCCTCGGATTGCGCGCGGTACTCGCCGGCTTCATGGCGAATCTCATGAGCGCGGCCATCGCCAGCTTCTACCTGTCCCTGGCCTGAGACGCCAGGACCGCCGTTCCATTGCCCAGAAGGTGTTCGCCATGACTGACAAGAGCTCCGCGACGGTATTGACCATCAGCGATGACCTGCCCATCGCGGTCGCGCGGCCGGTGCACAGTGGCAAGGTGCGCTCCGTGTACTTTCTGCGCCCGGAGGATTCACGGCGGCTGATTGAGGAGCGGGGCTACGCCGTGGCGCCGGACAGCGATCTGGCGGTCATGGTGATCTCGGACCGCCTGTCGGCCTTCGACTGTCTGTGGCGCGCCGAGTCCCTGGATGGTGTGCCGGGGAAGGGGGCCGCCCTGAATGCGATTGCCGCCCACTGGTTCCATGCCTTTGAGCGGGAGCAGATCGGAGCGCACCACCTGTTGGAGGTGCCCCATCCCATGGTCTGGATCGTGCGCCAGGCGCAGCCCCTGCGCTTCGAGGCGATCGCCCGACGCTATCTCACGGGCTCGCTGTGGCGGGCGTACGACAAAGGTGAGCGAAACGTCGGTGGTGTCGATCTGCCCGAGGGCCTCACGCAGTATGGAATGCTCCCGGAGTTGTTGTTTACTCCATCCACGAAAGGCGTGATGCAGGGGCTCGAGGGTGTGCCCGAGAGCGATGACGCGCCGGTGGCGCCGTCACTTATCGCACGCTACTGGAAGGATTTTGGCCTTCGGGGTGCCGAAGATGTGCCTGCCTGTCGGCGAGCGCTGGCCGAGGGTTTCCGGGTGATCGAACAAGCCCTTGGCAGCCAGGGAGAGCTGCTGGTGGACACCAAGTTCGAGTTTGGCCTGGCGCCAGCCCTGGACGGGACCCCGGAGCTGATTTTCATGGATGAAGTGGGCACGCCCGATTCCTCGCGCATCTGGCGCCGGGACGACTGGGAGCGCGGTGCGCCCCGGGAGCACAGCAAGGAGCAGTTCCGCGAAGCGCTGATTGCCTGGACGCCGGACCCGGATGTGCTGCTGAATCCCCGGCGCATGGACGAGCGCAAGCGTCTCGCGGCCAACGAGCGCGTGCCTGACAGCTTCTTTCTGGAGCTGTCGCAAACCTATCGGGCCGCGGCGCAGCGCGTGCTGGGTTCACCGCTGGAGGTTGGCGACGCGCCGCGGGAAAGCATGCTCGATCTGCTCGCGCAGCTGAAACTTTTGGCCTGATCCATGCTCACGGACCCCGCCTTCTACCTGGTAGGTATCCCCGCGGTGCTGCTGTACGGCGTTGCGAAGGGTGGTTTTGGTGGCGCCGTGGCAATTCTCGCGGTGCCGCTGATGACATTGATGATGCCCCAGGCCCAGGCGGCGGCGATTCTCCTGCCCATCCTCATGGTGATGGATCTGGTGGTGATTTACAGCTATCGGGGCCACTACGACGGACGCGCGCTTCGCCTGCTGGTGCCGGGTGCAGTGGTCGGTGTGGCGGCGGGCTATCTGCTCGCCGATACCATGAATGAGGACTTCATGCGCCTGCTGGTCGGCCTTGTGGCCTGTGTCTTCGGTGCCCAGGCCCTGCTCGGGTGGCTCAGTCACGTCGGGCGCAAGCACAACGTGTGGGGAGCGAGTTTTTTCGGCACGCTGTCCGGGTTTACCAGCTTCAGTATTCACGCGGGGGGACCGCCGATCACCATGTACCTCCTGCCCAAGGGGCTGCCGCCCATGGTGTACGCGGGTACCGCCGGCCTGTTTTTCTGGGTGGTGAACCTGCTGAAGTTGCCGGCGTATTATTTTCTAGGGCAGTTGAGCATTGCCAATCTGGCCTACTCCCTGGCGCTCGTGCCCTTCGCACCGCTGGGTGTGCTCCTCGGCAAGCGGCTGGTATCCGCCTCCAATCCCCGATTCTACTACCGCCTTATTGCGATGTTTCTGGTGATCGTGGGTTTCAAGCTGACCTGGGACGGCCTCGCCGGTCTGACGGCCTGACCCGGCGCCATGGCTGCGCCCGGGCCGGGGCTGCGGGTATACTTCGAGCCTGAAACCGCAATGGAGATACCTGACATGTCTGATGCCCCGCGAGCCATTCGCCTCACGGACACTGTCGCCGCATCGGCGCAGATCCAGCCCACCCAGATGGCGGCGATCGCCGAGGCGGGCTTCAAGGTCGTGATCAACAACCGCCCCGACGGCGAGGCGCTGGATCAGCCGACGTCCGAAGAGATGCAGAAGGCGGCGGAAGCGGAGGGGCTCGAATACCACTACTACCCCCTCAATGCCTTCAACTATCCCGGAGACGATGTGCCGGCGATGGGTGCGCTGTTCGACAATGCGGAGCGCCCTGTATTTGCCTTCTGTCGTAGCGGCACGCGCTCGACGAACCTCTGGATCAGCAGTCGCGACGAAGGGGAGCGCGAGGCGGCACGCCAGCACGCGCAACAGCTGGGCTTTGATGTGTCCATGTCCCAGCGCTGAAGCCTGGCATCCCCGCCTGGGGAATCGCCATTTATGGGAACTCGATTTTTTAGCAGGAGAAGAACAATGAGAATGCTGATGAGCGCTCTCGCGCTTTCCACGGCCCTGGTGGCGGGGCAGGGCGTAGCGGACGAACTGCGCGATGCGATAGAACGGGATTACGACGAGCACCTGGGAGAGCTGTTCCTGCACTTCCACCGCAATCCCGAACTCTCCTACATGGAGACGGCCACCGCCGCCCGCCTGGCGCAGGAAGTCCGCGCGGCGGGCTTTGAAGTCACCGAGGGGGTGGGCGGTACCGGCATCGTGGCGTTGATGGAGAACGGGCCGGGGCCCCTGGTCATGATGCGCGCTGATATGGACGGCCTGCCCGTTGAGGAGAAGAGCGGTTTGCCCTATGCCTCCCGGGCGAAGCAGACGGATCCCAACGGCAACGAAGTCTTCGTGATGCACGCCTGCGGGCACGACGTGCACATCACAGGCCTGGTCGGCACCGCGCGCCAGATGGCGGCGCGGCGTGATGAGTGGTCCGGAACCCTGATGCTGATCGGCCAGCCCGCCGAGGAACGCATCGGTGGTGCGCGCAAGATGATGGAAGACAATCTGTGGGATCGCTTCGGCAAGCCGGACATGGCCATGGCCTTCCATGTGGCGTCCAGCATTCCCACGGGCAAGCTCGCTGCCACAGCGGGTGCCCAGTACTCCGGCGCCGACACCGTGGATATCATCGTGCATGGCATTGGGGCCCACGGTGCAAGCCCCCACCGGGGCGTTGATCCGGTCGTGCTGGGTTCCCAGATCGTGCTGGCGCTGCAGACCGTCGTCAGCCGCACGCTGGCACCCCGGGACGCGGGTGTGATAACCGTCGGCGCTTTCCACGCGGGGACCAAGCACAACATCATCTCGGATCGTGCCCATCTGCAGCTGACGGTGCGCAACGACGATCCGGCAAACCGCGAGCTGCTGCTGGACGGCATTCGCCGGGTTGCCCGGAACATGGGGCGTGTGGCGGGGCTGCCCGACG
>CAXBBA010000223.1:0-4685 GCA_963973805.1 uncultured Halieaceae bacterium
TCAGCACCCGCTCGATCCAGGCGCGCATCGGCGTCCTCGGCCAGCGCGGTGGCGTGGGTCGCCGCGTCCACCCCCACATGCTGCGCCACTCCTTCGCCAGCCACCTGCTGGAATCCAGCGGCGACCTGCGCGCGGTGCAGGAGCTTCTGGGTCACAGCGATATCGCCACCACCCAGATCTACACTCACCTGGACTTTCAGCACCTGGCCAAGGTCTACGACACCGCGCACCCCCGGGCACAGAAACGGGATGACGGCGACGCATGAGCATCCGCGTGATCACCTTCGATCTGGACAATACGCTCTGGGACGTGGAACCCGCCCTGCTGCGCGCCGAGGAAGCCCAGCGCCAGTGGCTGCTGCAGCACCGCCCCGGCGTGATGGAGAACATTGACCACGATGAGCTCTGGGCGCTGAAGAAGCGCCTGTGGCAGGCGCACCCGGAGCTGGTGCACAACGTGACCGCCATGCGCCGGCTGCTGCTGCAGGAGCTGCAGCGGGGTGCGGGCTACGGTGAAGAAGAAGCGCTTAGCGGTGCCGACGCCGCCTTTGGCGAGTTCCTGGCGGAGCGCCAGCGTGTTGAGCTCTATGCCGACGCGCTGCAGGTGCTGGAGCAACTGGCGGGGCGCTACCGCCTGGGTGCCCTCACCAACGGCAATGCGGATGTGTACAAGACCGACGCCGCCGAATACTTCGACTTTGCCTTTCTCGCCGAAGACATCGGCGCCAGCAAGCCCGCGCCGGACATGTTCCACGCGGCGCTGGCGAAAACCGGCGCCGCACCGCGGGAGGTAGTGCACGTGGGCGACAACGCGGAGCACGATGTGCGCGGCGCCCTTGCCGTGGGCATGCACGCGGTGTGGATCAATCCCCGGAACACACCGTGGGAGGGCGAGCCCGGCCCCCATGCCACCGTGGATCACGTGCGCGAGCTGCCCCGCGTGCTGAAGAAACTGGAAGGCGCCTGAAGTCCCGCCGGGACAGCTAGTCCCGGAAGCGCTCTTCGCCGTAGTCCGGACACTCGTCCACGGGCGTGGGATCATCGACCGCGTCGACGCCGATGCCGCTGGTCCAGCAGCGATCGAAGATGGAGCAAAAACAGTACTCCAGCGCGGCGTCGCCTGCATACACCGCGTTCTGCATCGCCAGGGCCAGCTCCCGGTCGTCGGTCTGAAAGGCCTCCACGGACTCACCGGGAGCAATCACCCGCCGCGAGACACTGTTGCGCCCAAAGTCCACGCCGACGCGCGCGGCCTTGCCCATCGCCCGCTGCGTCACCTCGTCCCAGGAGTGGGTCACCTCGTCACCCAGACGCAGGCGAACACCGCGCATGCGCGCCGGGCCTACGCCCACGTTCTCGAAGGACAGGGAAAAATGTGCGGTTTCGCCGTCGTCCGTGTCGTTCAGCATCAGCTGCACGTAGGGCCATACGGCGGCGGCGGTCTGCTCACGCACCGCCTGGGACTCGTTCAGCGCCGCATACAGGGCGACGGCCCCCGTGAAGACGCCTGCCAGGGACAGCAGGGTCTGCCAGAAGGTCAGGCGCAGGAATGCCCGCTCGATACCGGCGATGCCGCCGGAAAGCTGCTGGCTGGCAGCGGTTTCGTCGTGCTCCGGGCTGGACTCAGGCACCGGCGAACACCTAGATGGCGTCTTCGCCCGTTTCCCGCGTGCGGATCCGGATCACCTGTTCCAGGTTCGAGACAAAGATCTTGCCGTCGCCGATCTTGCCCGTGTCCGCTGCGGACACCATGGCCTCGACCACGCGATCGAGCTGATCGTCACCGACGGCCACCTCGAGCTTTACCTTGGGCAGAAAATCCACCACGTACTCCGCACCACGATACAGCTCCGTGTGCCCTTTCTGGCGACCAAAGCCTTTGACTTCGGTAACCGTGATGCCCTGAACACCGACATCGGCAAGCGCGGAGCGTACGTCGTCGAGTTTGAAGGGCTTGATGATGGCGGTAATGAGCTTCATGGAAGATTGCGCTCCGAGAGTGTATCGAAGAGCGGATAATAGGAACTCTCACCGACGCCCTGCAACCCACCCGGAAGAAAAAACCTTTCGCGGCCCGCGGCGAGGCGTTTTCTCCAGACAAAAAAAGGGGGGCCAAATTGGCCCCCCGAAAAACGCATTTCTCAATGCGCCCGCAAGATGGTTCAGCTGTTGACGAACTCGGGGTAGGCCTCGAGGCCACACTCGGAGATGTCCACACCTTCGTACTCTTCCTCTTCGCTGACACGGATACCCATGACCATTTTGATGATGAAGAACACGATGAAGCTGGTGACGAAGACCCAGGCGAAGATGGTCACGGCACCGATGAGCTGACCGGAGAAGCTGGAGTCACCGTTGGTAACCGGCACCAGCAGCAGACCGAGGAGACCCACAACACCGTGCACGGAGATCGCACCGACGGGATCGTCGATTTTGAGCTTGTCCAGCGTGATGATGGAGAACACGACCAGCACACCACCGATGGCACCGAAGATCACCGCCTGCAGGGCAGAGGGCGTATCGGGACCGGCCGTGATGGCCACCAGACCGGCCAGGGCACCGTTGAGGGCCATGGTGAGGTCGGCTTTGCCGAACATGAGGCGAGCCGTCAGCAGCGCACCGATCAGGCCACCGGCGGCGGCACCGTTGGTGTTCATGAAGACGATGGCCACGGCGTTGGCGGATTCGACGCTGGCGGTGGCAAGTACGGAGCCACCGTTAAAGCCGAACCAACCCAGCCACAGAATGAAGGTACCGAGTGTTGCCAGGGGCAGGTTCGCACCGGGGATAGCGACGACGGAGCCGTCTTCACGGTATTTGCCTTTCCGTGCGCCCAGGAGGATCACACCGGCCAGGGCTGCTGCCGCGCCTGCCATGTGAACGATGCCGGAACCGGCGAAGTCCAGGAAGCCGAGGTCACCCAGGGTGTACATGCCGAAGACGTTGCCGCCCCAGGTCCAGCTGCCTTCCATCGGATAGATGAAGCCGGTCATGACCACCGCGAAGGCCAGGAAGGCCCACAGCTTCATGCGCTCGGCGACGGCGCCGGACACGATGGACATTGCGGTGGCAACGAACACCACCTGGAAGTAGAAGTCGGCTGATGGCGCGTAGGTGGCGGGCTCTTCTGCTCCTGCGACACCGTCACCGGTGATGGTCGAAAGCAGGTAGTCGCCGCCGTACATGATGGCGTAGCCGCAAACCATGTACATGATGCAGGCAATGGCGAACAGCGCCACGTTCTTGGTCAGGATCTCGGTGGTGTTCTTGGAGCGAACGAGGCCCGCTTCGAGCATGGCGAAGCCGGCGGCCATCCACATGACCAGGGCACCACAGACGAGAAAATAAAAGGTGTCGAGAGCGTAGCTCAACTCAAAAATCTGATTTTCCATGGAAGTCACTCTTGTCTTGAATTCGGGGGGCTGGGGCTAGCTGACTGCGCCTCAGATCGCTTCTTCACCGGTTTCGCCGGTGCGGATCCGGATCACCTGTTCCAGGGCCGAAACGAAGACCTTGCCGTCGCCGATCTTGCCGGTGTTGGCGGACTTGGTGATGGCTTCGATGGTCTGCTCGACCATGCCTTCGGCTACGGCGACTTCGATCTTGACCTTGGGCAGGAAGTCCACAACGTATTCCGCACCGCGGTACAGCTCGGTGTGCCCTTTCTGACGCCCGAAGCCCTTGACCTCGGTAACGGTGATGCCCTGTACCCCGATCTCGGATAGAGACTCGCGTACATCATCGAGTTTGAATGGCTTGACGATAGCTGTTATCAGCTTCATGTAATTCTCCTGACTGAACGTGGGCACTCTCCGGGAGTACCAATATGGTCCGCCGTTTATCGCATCGCTTCTGGAGCGCTTCGGCGTTCGCACGAGAGTTTTCAGCAATGGCTATGCCAGTCAGGATTAATCGTTTAACTTCATGTACTTAGAAAAATTCAGGCGCCTTTTGAGCCCGATCGTCGCACCGCCAGCGCCTTTGTAGCGCACCAATTGAGCGCATCGCACCAGCCCGGTGCACCACTGTGGTCTGGGAACCCCGCCGCCTATCCTCTAGACTGCAGGCTATTCACAGGCAGGGCTCACCATGGCTATCAAACCCCCTCCCATCAGTGACGTGATGCAACAGGTAAACGAACTCGTCGGGCCCGCGGGCCTGGTGGACGAGGTCGATCGCAACGCGCGTCAGCTGATCCAGTCGGCGCTGCGCAGGCTGGATTTTGTCAGCCGTGAAGAGTTCGACACCCAGACCGCCATACTGGAGCGAACGCGCAGCAAGGTCGCCGCCCTGGAATCCGAGCTGGCGGCCATGGCGACGCTGGTGGAACAACTCGAGAGCAGGGGCAAGGCTCCGGATTCGAACTGATTTCGGGGCGACGCCCCCCATCGGCACGGGAGCGCAGGGACGCGCTCTCTGGCATCAGGGATGACGCATGGATTACGCCGTGGTCCTATCGCGGGCCAACCAGGGCCTCGACGCGCCCCTTGTGCGCGTCGAGGTGCACCTCTCCAACGGACTGCCCGCCTTCACCGTGGTCGGCATGCCCGAGACCACCGTTCGCGAGAGCAAGGACCGCGTCCGCAGCGCCCTGCTGAATTCTCATTTCGAGTTTCCCGACCGGCGCATCACCGTCAATCTGGCCCCCGCCGACCTGCCCAAGGGCGGCGGACGCTTCGACCTGC
>CAXBBA010000224.1:0-4676 GCA_963973805.1 uncultured Halieaceae bacterium
GTGCCTGCGCCGAGGCCATCGATGCACAGCGCCATCGTGTGCGCCCCCAGGCCCGGGGAGCGCTGAAAGAGGTTCCCTTCAAGGCGGCGACGTCCCGCCACGGTCTGATCCACTACTTCGACTCGCCGATGGAGCGCCGCCCAGCGCTCGAAGTCCCTGGTCAGGGCCGTGCGCAGGGACGGGTTATGGAGGGCCCGAAGCGGCGCCGGGCTGAGGGGGTCCTGGAGAATTCCCCGGGGATACAGCACATCGGTCACCAGGCGCCAGCGACCATCCGCGCTCAGCACGGACCACTGGCGGGTGCCCTCGATACCACCGGACCAGTACAGATTGTCCCTGCGCGGAGCCCCGGGGCTTGAGACCGGTGCGAGCAAGTCCAGGGAGTCGCCGGGGGCCGCCTCCCCTGCCACGGCTCGCAGCGTGGGCAACAGGTCCAGGTAGCTCGCGATGCGGTCGTCCCTTCCCCGCCGGGAAACTCCGGCCCCCGTGAAGAACAGGGGGACGCGCACACCGCCTTCGTAATAGAAGACCTTGGCCCCGGGCAGGGGCCCGTTGCTCTGGCGATGGCGGCCCGTGCCCCCGTTGTCACTGGCGAACACAATGAGAGTGTTCTGCGCCTGACCGCTGCGCTCCAGTGCATCGATGAGGCGCCCCACTTGTGCATCGAGGCTCGCGAGTTGCGCCAGGTAACGGCCCTCGGCAGAGTCCGGGTAGCGGGCGGCTATCGCTGCCGGAGGTTGGAGGGGTTCGTGGGGCGCATAGGGCCAGAAGCTGATGAACCACGGGCGATCGTCATCGCCGCCTTCGCTGATCAGGCGCACGGCCTCGTCCCCGAGAAGTTCCGTCAGATGCCCCTTTGCCACCCGGGGATCATCGTTGTCCCGCTGCAGCCAGGGATCGTGATAGGTCGGTCGCCCCAGTTCCCGGGCCCCGGACCTGCCCAGGAGAAACTGATTGAGAAACCCGTAGAAAGAGTCATAACCCTGCTGCAGGGGCCAGGCCTGGCGATGGCGATAGCCCAGATGCCATTTCCCGACATGATGCGTCGAGTAGCCCAGGCGCTGCAGGGCTTCGGGCAGCGTCTCGAGCTCCGGCGCCAATCCCGCGCCCGCAGGCCGAAAGCCCAGGGACACCGGCGGCCGTCCGGTGAGGAAGCCGGCCCGACTGGCGGCGCAGCTGCTGTCCGCATAGAAGCGCGAGAAACGCAGCCCCGACGCGGCCAGGGCATCGATCTTCGGCGTGGGCGAAGGATCCACGGACCAGGGCGCCGTGGCGGGGGTACCATCCGGCGCAAGGGCAAAGCTGCGCAGGTCATTGATACCGAGATCGTCAGCCAGGATGAAAAGAATATTGGGCGCTGCGGGACCCGCCGGGACGCCCCACACCGGTGCGACCCCGAGGCTCAGCAGCAAGGCCACAAACGGAATGATCCGCAGCGGTCCAGGCAAAACGTACTCCGGGCGAAGCGTCACCGTCAGCTTGCGGCCGCCTTGCCCTGCCCGCCCTGGGGGCCGCCCCCCTTCCCGCTGCTTGCGCGAAATTTCGCAGCCTGGCGCCGCGCTTCGAGAAAATGCGCCACGTGCACGTAGAACTGGCGCAGGCGTTTCTGATTCTGCTCGTCCGGGTCGAAGAGCATCGACAGCAACTCACCCGCGGCGGGCGCGCCACCGGGCTTGCGCAGCACGCCCAGACCGAAGCCGTGCTTGAACTTGAAGGTCTCGGGCCACTGGGCCTCCAGCTCCTCAAAATACTTCCACGCTCCGTAGTCGCCGATGCGAGCCATCACGTCGTGGAACAGTACGATGCCGCCGGGACGCACCTTGGGAAACCAGGACTCGAAATCCTCCCGCACCGCTTCGTAGGTGTGCAGCCCGTCGATGTGCAGCAGGTCGATGGACTCATCGTCGAACTGTTTCAGCGCCTCCTGAAAATACATCTTCAGAAGATAGGCGACGCCGCGGTAATGCTCCCGCGCATGGGCCTGCACGTCCCGATAGATGCTGTCGTCATAGGACTGGGTATGGGCATCGCCCTCCCAGCAGTCCACCGCATAGGCGACCGCATCGATATCAAACTCTTCCAGCGCCTGGCAGAACGTAAAAAACGACAGGCCATTGTAGACACCGAGCTCCACGATCATCGACGGGCGCAGCTCGCCCACCAGGTCGTAGGCGAAGGGCAGGTGATCAACCCAGGTGCTGAACACCATGCGCCGGGGCTCAAACTGGCGCAGCGAAGGTGGCAGGTACAGCGCCATCAGGACTGGCCCGCCTGCACACCGCGCAGGGATTTCACGCTGCCGCGCACCAGACGCGGTGAAGCATTCCCGTCACGCTCCGTGGGCCGCCGCGCCGCCAGCGCCCGCTCCGCAGAGAAGCTGAGGAACGGCAGCACCGCATCGTGGATACCACCGATGTACACGGGATGGGTCTGGGGACTGGCAAAGGGCTGCCCCCGCAATTCTTCGTACTGATCCTTGATCTGCTGGATAAACACCTCCCGTGCCGCAGCGGGTTCGCCCCCGGTGGTCACGCCGCCGTGGAACTGATGGAAGGTCCCTTCGCCGGGCAGCACCACATGCTGGATACCCGGGTACTCACAGACCCGCCGATAGAGATCGAGATTCACCATACCACCGCCGCGCAGATTGAAGCGCTCGTCCATTCCCCCGAGATCCCGCCACACGCGCCGCGGCATGGTCAGGCAGTTGCTCTCGCTGTTGGGCAGGAAGAACCCCGGGGCACAGGAACCGCTGAAACAGGCGATGTTGAACAGGCGGTAGCCATCGTCCTGCCAGTTCACCGACGCGAGAAGCTGCTGATCCTCCTCCACGCCGTAGCCCTTCTCCACCGCCGCCTGCTGGAGCTCCGTACCGATGTGGTATCCGGGCACCGAGATCACCGCATTGGGCACCGCATCCAGGGCCTGGAGCATGCCCCGCACCACACCGGGGGTGACCAGGCGCGCGCCATCGATCATCACACAGATGTTTTCACCCCGAGCCGTCGCCGCCGCTTCGTTGACGGCATACACGGGTGTGGGTGCAGTTTCATCGCGCAGGAGGTAGGAAAAATTGTCGGGCAATCCCCGCAGAAAACCCGGATCGAGGACCTCCCGGGAACGGTTTTCGACGATGACAACTTCGTAGTCATCGCGGGAAACACCGCGCTGGTAGTCCGGCAGCAGGGAGCGAATGGTGTTCCGCGCCTGCACGGGCATGCGGTAGACCACCAGCACCAGGCTCAGACGGGGCCGACGTCGTTTCCCAAGGCTTCGCCACCAGTTTGCTTTCATAATTATGTCCTGACGGAATTCCCCGAGGCACCAGGAAGGCGCATCACTGCCAACGGCGCGCCCGGCGCCCCAGGCGCCAGTGTAATAGCTTGTCAGCATATGGCAACGCTGTGCTCCCGGACTCCGCCTGGGAAGTTCGCAGCCCCTGATCGAAGAAAGACGCGGTCATACCCTGGGGATCCAGCTGGAGCTCCTGAGCGACCCGGGTCACGCAGCGCAGATAGGCGTCAGCATCCAGATCAAAGTCCACCAGGGGAAAGCGGCGCCGGCGCCAGAGGGACCAGAGACGGCGATTGTAGCCTCGCCACAGAGCCAGGGCCTGGTCCCGGGGCATGGCGCTGCGAACGGCCAGGGACGCGGCCACCGCATCGGGATGGCGGAAGGCACCGACGAACTCCAGTTCGGGAATGGCTTGCAGCCAGCCATCCAGGGTAATGAGCGTCCGCGGGTCCTTGAAACCCACCACGGGGCCGTCCCCCAGCGCGCTCACCAGTTCCCGGGCCTTCGCGAGTTGCTCCGACGTCCAGTGACACTGCGCCGGGGGCTGGTCCCAGGCACCGCCATTGGCGGCCATCACCTCGTCATTGAGGTCAACGATATCCTGCTGCTCGCGATTCCCCCGGCGGTTGTAGCGATTCCAGGTGTGCACCTGCCCCAGTTCCAGACCGATCTGCTGCAGGGAGCCCGTCAGACAACTGGTGCCACTGCGGTGCATTCCCACAACGGCGATTACCCGGCGCGAGCTGTTGTCGTTCATGGCCTCAGACACCCTCCGTGGCGGGCGCTGCCGTAGCATCCCCGGCGCCAGGGGAGCGGGCATCCCGCCGGAGCAGGAGCAACACCAACAGAATCGCGGGAATACCCAGAAGCGCCGCCACCGTAAAAAACTCGCTGTAACCCGCCGTGTCCACGACCCAGCCGGAGAAGCCCGAAATAAACTTCCCCGGCAATGTCATGAGGGAACTGAACAGGGCGTACTGGGTAGCGGTGTAGCTGCGGTGCGTCAGGCTCGACAGATAGGCAATGAAGGCGGTGCTGGCGATACCTCCGCTGAGGTTGTCGGCGCTGATCACCACGGCGAGCCAGGTCAGGGAGGGCGCCTGATCGCCCTGCTGCAGCGCCAGGGCGGCGAACAACAGATTAGTGGACGCCACCAGCACCGCTCCGGCCAGCAGGGGACGAAGAATACCGACGCGCAACACCCACACGCCACAGAGTGCGGAACCGGCGATGGTCATGAAGAAACCAAAGACCTTGGCGATGCTCGCGATCTCGGACTTGCTGTAACCGAGATCGAGATAGAAGGGGTTGGCCATCACGCCCATGGCGATGTCGCTGATCCGGTAGATCGCCACCAGCGCCAGCAGGCCCAGGGCGATCCG
>CAXBBA010000225.1:0-4668 GCA_963973805.1 uncultured Halieaceae bacterium
TGTCCGGCGGCGAGGCGCAGCGCGTGAAGCTGTCCCGGGAACTGTCGAAGCGGGACACGGGGCGGACACTCTATATTCTCGATGAGCCAACGACGGGCCTGCACTTTGAAGACATCAACCAGTTGCTGGCGGTGCTCCATCGTCTGCGGGACCACGGCAATACGGTAGTGATCATCGAGCACAATCTCGACGTGATCAAAACCGCGGACTGGGTCGTGGACCTGGGGCCCGAAGGTGGCAGCGGTGGTGGCCTGATCATCGCGACGGGCACGCCGGAGGCGGTGGCCGAGAATCCCGCTTCCCACACGGGACGGTTCCTCGCTCCACTGCTCGGCATGACTCCGAGTTCTACCAAGGCCGCTTAATCGCAGTTCCGTCGCGGGGAGGGCTCCATCAGCTCCTCCCCGCGCTCGAACGCGTGCTCGAACTCGAACTCGAACTCGAACTCGAACTCGAACTCGGGGGAGATTGGGGCAGATCGGAGGCAGACGCGAGACAGGCGGCAGACCTTTGGGCTGCTCGCGCATCTCCATCGGCGCCACGACATTGATTGACCGCGCTCGACGGACGCCCAAAGGTCTACCGCCTGCCTCGCTTGAAGCATCAGCGGCCTGTCACAGTCTCGACGCCGGGCTTAGCTGGACGACTGACGGCATTTTCGCCGCTCGGTCATCAGCGTTGAACGGACTCGTCCTTCGCCGTTCGATGGTGAATGATTCGAGGCGGTATTGCTCGAGCGTCCGTCGAGCGCGGTGGGCTGTGCTCCGGCGTCGATGGAGATGCGCGAGCAGCTCGAGTGATGCCGACTCGGATCACCCAGCCTCATGAGACACGCACGTGGACTCGAACAGCGGACACAAAAAAGCCGGGACAGGGCCCGGCTCTTCGAATCACGTTGCCTGGCGGCACTATGACTTAATCGTCGTCACCGTCATAGGACTCGGGCTCAGGGCGATCAACGAGCTCGACATAGGCCATGGGCGCCTTGTCACCGGTGCGGTAGCCGCACTTGAGAATGCGGATGTAACCACCGGGACGCGCTTTGTACCGGGGACCCAGCTCGCTGAACAGCTTGCCGACCGCTTCCTTGTTGCGTACCCGGTCGAACGCCAGGCGACGGTTGGCGACGCTGTCGTTCTTGGCCAGGGTGATCAGCGGCTCGGCATAGCCACGGAGTTCCTTCGCCTTGGGCAGAGTGGTTTTAATGAGTTCGTGTTCCACCAGGGAAATGGTCATGTTGCGGAACATGGCCTTCCGGTGGGAGCTGTTACGGTTCAGCTGACGTCCGCTATGACGGTGACGCATTTTTCCAGTCCTTTCGTTGGCGCCTCGCGGCGCCCCTTGTGTTTGCTTCCGATACCCTGAGCCTGAGGCTCTTACAGGGCGCTCAGTACCTTGTCATCGTTGCGCAGACTGGCGGGCGGCCAGTTTTCCAGGCGCATACCCAGGGAAAGACCCCGGGAGGCAAGGACGTCCTTGATCTCGGTGAGGGACTTCTTGCCCAGGTTCGGCGTCTTGAGCAGTTCCACTTCCGTGCGCTGCACGAGATCGCCGATGTAGTAAATGTTCTCTGCCTTGAGGCAGTTTGCGGAACGCACCGTAAGTTCGAGGTCGTCCACGGGGCGCATCAGCACCGGATCGACTTCGTCTTCGGCGTCGCTGGCAACCGCCTGCGCTTCGCTTTCGAGGTCCACGAACACGGCCAGCTGCTGCTGCAGAATCGTGGCCGCCCGGCGAATCGCTTCTTCCGGATCAATCGTGCCATTCGTTTCGAGGTCGAGCACCAGCTTGTCGAGGTCCGTACGCTGCTCTACACGAGCGGCTTCAACCACATAGGACACACGCAGCACGGGGGAGAAGGTCGCATCCAGCTGCAGGCGGCCGATGGAGCGGGTCTCCTCCTCGGGGTTTTCCCGGGAGTCCGCGGGTGAGTATCCACGGCCGCGAGCGACAGCCAGCTTCATGTGGATGGAGGACTTGCTGTTCAGCGTGCAGATCAGGTGGTCCGGGTTGCAGATCTCGATATCGTGATCCGTCTGAATATCACCGGCGGTGACGGGACCTTCGCCTTCCTTGGACAGGACGAGCTCGGCTTCGTCCTTGCCGTTCATGACCAGAGCCACGCCTTTCAGGTTCAGCAGAATCTCGATGACGTCTTCCTGCACACCCTCGATCGCGGAGTACTCGTGCAGCACACCGTCGATTTCCACCTCGGTGATGGCGCAACCGGGCATGGAGGACAGCAGGATACGACGCAGGGCGTTACCCAGCGTATGTCCGAAACCCCGCTCCAGGGGCTCGAGGGTCACCTGAGCACGGGTGCGGCTCTTCTCCTCGACCTTGATCTTGCGGGGAGTGAGTAAATCCTTGACTGATGATTGCATCTGGGGCACCTGTAAGTAGCTAGTTGGGTCGATCTCTTCGAAGTCGCGCAGGCCGGAGCAGGGCTCCGGCCCGTCAGGCTTACTTCGAGTAGAGCTCGACGATCAGGTTCTCGTTGATTTCCGCCGAGAGCTCCTGACGCTCGGGAGCAGCCTTGTAGACAGCTTCGAGCTTTTCAACGTTTACATCGATCCATTCGGGCTCGCCACGCTGTGCGGCCAGGGCCATGGCAGACTGCACGCGCAGCTGCTTCTTGGCCTTCTCGCGCAGGGAGACGACGTCACCGGCCTTGACCTGGTAGGAGGCGATGTTGACCACCTGACCGTTCACCAGGATCGCCTTGTGCGCCACCAGCTGGCGAGCTTCGGAACGCGTGGAACCGAAACCAATGCGGTAAACCACGTTGTCCAGACGGCTTTCGAGGAGCTGCAGCAGGTTTTCGCCCGTCGCGCCTTTCAGGCGTGCAGCTTCTTTGTAGTAGTTGCGGAACTGCTTCTCGAGAACGCCGTAGATCCGACGAACCTTCTGCTTCTCACGCAGCTGCACACCGTAGTCCGACAGACGACCACGGCGAGCGCCGTGTTGTCCGGGTACGGATTCGGGTTTGCATTTGGAGTCCAGAGAGCGAACACCGCTCTTCAGGAACAGATCTGTGCCCTCGCGACGGGAGAGCTTGCACTTGGGGCCAATATATCGAGCCATAACTTTGCTACCTCTTAAACGCGACGCTTCTTGGGAGGACGACACCCGTTATGGGGAATCGGCGTCACGTCCGTGATGTTGCTGATCTTGTAGCCACAGGCGTTGAGCGCACGAACCGCAGATTCACGACCCGGTCCCGGGCCCTTAACCTGCACGTCGAGATTCTGAAGGCCATATTCCTTGGCGGCTTCACCGGCACGCTCCGCAGCCACCTGGGCGGCGAAGGGGGTGCTCTTACGGGAACCGCGGAAACCGGAGCCGCCCGCAGTGGCCCAGCTCAGGGTATTACCCTGGCGGTCCGTGATGGTGATGATGGTGTTGTTGAAAGACGCGTGAATGTGCGCGATTCCATCGGCGATGGTGCGCGTGATTTTCTTGCGCGTGCCCTTGGCACCTGGCTTTGCCATGTATCAGATCCTGCTTAATATCAACACTGCACAGCGGTGCAGCTACACTAATCTAGGATTCGCTATCCTTGGCCGGTTATTACCGGTCAGGGATTATCTGCGAATCGGTTTCCTCGGTCCCTTACGGGTACGCGCATTCGTTTTGGTACGCTGACCACGAAGCGGGAGGTTGCGACGATGGCGCAGACCGCGGTTGCAGCCCAGGTCCATCAGACGCTTGATGTTCATGGAGATCTCCCGACGGAGGTCACCCTCTACGGTCATTTCGCTGACCTTTGCACGCAGCGCGTCGAGTTGGCCCTCGGACAGGTCACCGACCCGGGCGTTCTCTTCTACGCCACAGTCGCCACACAGACGCTTGGCCTGGGTGCGACCCACACCGTAGATATAGGTGAGGGAAATCACCGCATGCTTGTTGTCAGGTATGTTGACCCCGGCTATACGAGCCATTCACTTATCTCCGATTTTTACCGCACGCGCCTACACCGGACTGGCCGTAGCACGACCGGGTAGCACTCAGCCCCGAAAAAAGGCGCGCGATTTTAACGATTTTTATGCCAGAACGCAATGCCGGCACCACAATAACTTTAGCCCTGGCGCTGTTTGTGTCGCGGATCCGTGTTACAGATAACGCGTACAACGCCGTTGCGACGGACGATCTTGCAGTTTCTGCAGATCTTTTTCACCGATGCTCTGACTTTCATTTTCTACTACTCCCAATCAGCTCGAACGCTTAACGCGTGCGACCCACATTACCAAAATTCTTCAGATTTGCCTTCTTCATCACTGAGTCGTACTGGTGCGACATCATGTGACTCTGAACCTGGGCCATGAAGTCCATGACCACCACCACCACGATCAACAGCGACGTTCCACCGAGGTAAAACGGTACGTTGGCCGTCACCACCAGGAATTGGGGAATCAGGCAAACGATAGCGATGTACGCGGAGCCGAAAATAGTCAGTCGCGTAAGGACGCCATCGATGTAGTTCGCGGTCTGCTGTCCCGGGCGAATACCCGGCACAAATGCGCCGGACCGCTTCAGGTTGTCTGCCACTTCCTGCGGGTTGAACATCAACGCCGTGTAGAAGAAACAGAAGAACACGATGAAGATGGTGAACAGCAGGATATTCAGGGGCTGACCGGGCCCAATGGCCACCGCCAGGTCCTGCAGCCA
>CAXBBA010000226.1:0-4667 GCA_963973805.1 uncultured Halieaceae bacterium
TCACGTGCTCGGGTTCCGGAGCCAGTCAGTTGGGTAAACCCGCGGATTTTACCAGTCCGCGCCGGGAATAGCAGGTGCGCGCCGAAACTTTGGCGTGGGAAGGGGCGAAAGGCGAACGGAAAATGGGTTTCGCTGTCTCACTATGTCATCATTCCGCGACCGTATTCTGGTTTATTTTATGCCCCGCGCCCTTCACCAACGCCTCACGGCGGCCCCGAGAACCGCACTGGTCGGCGCCCTTGCGCTGCTGAGCGCCTGCGCCTCGAGCCCCCACGCGCCCGACTCCGACATACCCGCAGAACCGCAGCCGGAGCAGACCGCCACGGTCGAGGAGACGCTGGAATCCCCGCCGGTACCGGAGCGCCCGATTCCCGAAGCCTCGGTCTATCCCCTGCTGGTGGCGGAGTTTGCCCTGCGCCGCAGGGACTTCGACACCGCCCTGAGCACCTACCTGGAACAGGCGGAAATCCTGCGGGACCCGGCAGTGAGCGCCCATGCCACACACCTTGCGCAGTACCTGCAACGGGAGCGGGACGCGTTCCGCGCCTGCCGCCTGTGGGTCGAACTGGAGCCGGACAACGCCGAAGCCAACAGCACGCTGGGCGTGCTCCTGGCCCGCCAGGGCCGGACCCGCGAAGCGCTGGAGCACCTCGCCGTCGTGGCTCGTGCGGGTGAACCGGCGAAGTTCCCGGTAGTGCTGAACCGTTTCAAGGCGCTGCCCCCCGAGGACCAGCAGGCGCTGGACAGCGCTGCCCAGGCCCTGATCGATGACGATCTCGGCGACGACGTATCCCTGCTGCTGACCCATGCGCTGATGGCAGAGGAAGCGGGCCGGCCCGCGCTCGTGGAGGAGCGCCTGCGCCCGGTCTTCGAACGCGACCCCTACCAGCACCAGGCCCTGATCCTCGAAGCCAAGACCCGCCTGGCCGCCGGCGCGGAGAAGCCCCTGGCGCGCATCGAGGAAGCCCTGGAAGTTGATCCCGGCCGCAGCCAGCTGCGCCTGCAATACGCGCGCCTGCTCGCGAGCCAGGACATGGAGGCCGCCCGCGAGCAGTTTGAACTGCTCTCGGCGGAGGCGCCCCGCAATTCGGACCTGCTGTTTTCCCTGGCCATGATCAACGAGGAACTCGGCGACCGCGTGGCATCCAAGGCCTACCTGCGCAAGGTGCTGGATCTGGGCCAGCGCGAGGATGAGGTGTACTACTTTCTCGGGCGCATGGCCGTTGCCGAGGGACGCCGTGCCGAGGCCATCGATCATTTCCGGCAGGTGGGAGACGGGCCGGAACTCGCCCGCGCCACGGCGAGCATCGTGCAACTGCGCCTCGCGGCGGGGGAAGAGCGGCAGCTGGCGGCGTACATGGACCGCCTGCGCGAGAGCTACCCTCCCCGGCGGGAGCAGCTCTACGCCCTTGAAGCCAGCGCCTATGGCGACACGGGGCGCCAAGACCAGGCCCTGGCCCTTCTCGATCGGGCTATCGGTGAATTCCCCGAGTCCGACAATCTGCGCTACGCCCGCTCCGTGATCTTTGAACGCTCCGGGAACATCTCCGCAGCGGAAGCGGACCTCCGCTCCATCATCGCCCGCAGCCCTGACAACGCGACGGCGCTCAACGCCCTGGGCTACACCCTGACCAACCGCACGGACCGCCACGACGAGGCTCGCCAGCTCATCGAGAAGGCCCTGCGCCTCACCCCCAACGAGCCGGCGATCCTCGATAGCATGGGGTGGGTGCTGTATCGCCAGGGCGAGCTGGAGCAATCCCTGAAGTTCCTGACCCGGGCCTACGCCAACTTCCCCGATCCCGAAGTGGCCGCCCACCTGGGTGAAGTGCTCTGGGTAAGCGGCAACAAAGCCGGTGCCATGAACATCTGGCGCGGCGCCATGCGCCAGGATCCCCAGCACCCGATTCTGACGGAAACCCTGGACCGCCTCGGCATCGTGCTGCAGGCCGACTCCGAAGTCTGATGCGGAGCCTTCGATCGCCGGCGGTTTTTGCCGCCCTGGCGCTGCTGCTGGGCGCCTGCACCAGCGCCCCACCCCAGCGCCCCACTCAGGCCCCGGCCCCCCCGGTCACCCAGGCCAGCCTCGACGAGCTGCGCGAAGCACGGCAGTCGGCGCTGCGGGCCATCAGCGCCTGGCGGGTTCAGGGCAAGGTCGCCTACCGCCTGCCGGACGACGGTGGCAGCGCCAGCCTGGACTGGCGCCAGATCGATGAGCACAGCCGCCTGCGCCTGTCCGGGCCCCTGGGCGTCGCCAGCACCCGCATCGTCAACGAAGGCGCCCTGCTGCGCGTGAGCCGGGATGGCATCGAACGCCTGTACCCCGCGGACGGTGCTCCCTGGCTCCCCGGCGGCGCCCTGCTGCCCATTCCCGTCACATCGATTCAGTACTGGCTGCGAGGCCTGCCGGACCCCTCGCTGCCCGTGGAGGCCCTCGAATACGACGGCGTCACGCCCCGCGCCCTCCAGCAACACGGCTGGCAGGTGTCCTACGAGACCTTCCGCGAGGTGCGGGGACTCGACATGCCCGCGCGCCTGACGCTGCTCGCGCCCGCCGCCGACCTGTCCCTGCGGGTCGTGTTGCGCAACTGGGACCTCCAGGACAGCGGGCCCGGGGATGACGCAGAAAGCTGACCACCCACCTCCGGGGCGGCCGGTCCCGTGCGATACTCGCGCCATGTCCACATCACCACTGATCCTGACCGCCCCCGCCAAGCTGAACCTGTTCCTGCACATCACCGGGCGGCGAGGGGACGGCTATCACAACCTGCAGACCATCTTTCAGCTGCTGGATATCGGCGACGAACTCACCTTCGCATCGCGCCAGGACGGCGAGGTGACGCTGAGCGTTCGGGGTCCCCAGGTGCTGACGGACCTGCGCGACGAAGACAATCTGGTGCTGCGCGCCGCCCGACTGCTGCGAAGTCACGCCGGCGGGGACCGGCCCGGCGCGGACATCACCCTGCACAAGGTCCTGCCCACCGGCGGTGGCCTCGGTGGCGGCTCCTCCGACGCAGCCACCACCCTGCTCGCGCTGAATCACCTGGGCGCCGATGTGCCCGTTTTCGTGCGCGGGCGCAGCGCGTGGGCGGAGGGCATCGGCGAACAGCTCACCCCCCTGGAACTGCCGCCCCGCTGGTATCTGGTGCTCCACCCCGGCGTGGGAATCGCGACGAAAACAATTTTTTCCCATCCCCAATTGACACGTGACACCCCCGCCATCACAATAGCCGCCTTTTTTGAGGGGGCCTCCCGGAACGATTGTCAGCCTCTCGTTCGACGCTTAGCCACGGATGTGGATAAAGCGTTGATTTGGCTTGATAAATTTGGGGAGGCAAGAATGACCGGCACCGGTGCTTCTGTGTTCACGGCCTTCGCCAACGAGGCGGATGCAAAAGCGGTGCAGGCAAGGGTACCCGACGAGTGGCAGAGTTTTGTCGCCCGGGGGCTCAATCATTCACCCGTAACGGAACAGCTCGACGCGACAAATTGAATGAACGCGCACGGCGCGCAGCGCGCGACGGCTGATTCCAAACCGACTACTGGGGTGTCGCCAAGTGGCAAGGCACCGGGTTTTGATCCCGGCATTCGGAGGTTCGAATCCTCCCACCCCAGCCATTTTTCCGATGGCTGTTGCACTGTCCGCCCGTGCGACGGCCGACGAGGAGCAAACTGGACTTTGGACAGGTCATTCGTCCAAAGCGTGACCGAAGGTCAGGATAAAGCGCCCTCGGCCCTTCATCCTCCCAAACTGAATTGTGCTGAACGGTGAGCAGGAAATCCCGCGTGTCCTCTAAGCTGATGGTTTTTACCGGCAATGCCAACCCGGAGCTTGCCCGGAAGGTGGCGAGCCGCCTGTATCTTTCTCTCGGTAAAGCGAACGTTGGGCGCTTCAGCGACGGCGAGGTCGCGGTGGAGCTCAACGAGAATGTGCGCGGCAAGGACGTGTTCGTCCTGCAGCCCACCTGCGCTCCCACCAACGACAACCTGATAGAACTGCTGGTGATGATCGACGCGCTGCGTCGCGCCTCGGCGGCGCGCATCACGGCGGTGGTGCCCTACTTCGGCTACGCCCGCCAGGACCGCCGCGTACGTTCCTCGCGGGTACCGATTTCCGCCAAGGTTGTGGCGGACATGATGGTCACCGTTGGCGTGGACCGCGTGCTCACGGTGGACCTGCACGCCGAACAGATTCAGGGCTTCTTCCGCTGCCCCGTGGACAACATCTACGGATCGCCGGTACTGAATGACGACATTCAGAGCAGCGCCTACGAGGATGTCATGGTGGTATCTCCGGACATCGGCGGCGTGGTGCGGGCCCGGGCCATCGCCAAGCAGCTCGATGATGCGGAACTGGCCATCATCGACAAGCGGCGCCCGAAGGCCAACGAGACCGAGGTGATGAACATCATCGGTAACGTCGATGGACGCACCTGCCTGCTGGTGGACGACATGGTCGATACCGCCGGCACGCTTTGCAATGCTGCCAACGCGCTGAAAGCGCGGGGCGCCACCAAGGTCGTCGCCTACTGCACCCATGCGGTGCTGTCGGGACGCGCATTGGACAACGTTCGCAACTCCCAGCTCGACGAGCTGGTGGTAACGGACACGATTCCCCTGTCGGAAGAGGCGAAGGCCATCGGCAAGATACGGCAGCTCACGATTGC